>NZ_BAAJYR010000094.1:0-12940 GCF_057546605.1 Acidovorax sp. KPB24-03
CGAGGCGGCCTACGCCGATCTGGACGGCCCGGCCACGCGGCAATGGCTGCAGGCCGCAGGCGCCCGCACGCTGATCCACGGCCACACGCACCGTCCTGCCGTCCACGCCGTGGGGCCGGGCCTGCAGCGCGTGGTGCTGAGCGACTGGGACGCAGCCGCCCGTCCGCCGCGCGCCGAGGTGCTGCGCCTGTCGCCCGGCCGGGGCTTGGAACGGCTCGCCGCCGTCCCCATGTAGGCGGCATCTCTTTTTCCGCCAGGGAGTGCGCGAGCAGGCCCTCCCCCTCTTTCATGCCTGCTCTCTGGAACAAACTCTGGCACCGCGTGCGCGCGACCGTCGCCCCCGTGCCGGAGATCTCCGCCCCGCTCTGGCTGCAGACCCTGCAGCGCTATCCGTTCCTGTCCGCCCTGCCGCTGCAGGACCAGGCCAAGCTGAGGGCACTCAGCGCCCTCTTTCTGCAGCGCAAGGAATTCACCGGCGCGCACGGCCTGCAGGTCACCGATGCCATGGCGGTCGCCATCGCGGCCCAGGCGTGCCTGCCCGTGCTGCACTGGGGCACGCCCGCCCAGGCACTCGACTGGTACGACGATTTCGTGGGCATCGTGGTCCACCCCGGCGAGGCCGTGGCGCGCCGGCAGTCCACCGACGAGGCCGGCGTGGTGCACGACTACACCGAGGTGCTGCTGGGCGAGGCCATGCACCGGGGCCCGGTCATGCTGAGCTGGCCGGCCGTGGACAGCGCGGGCAGCGGCCAGGACCGGGGCATGAGCGTGGTCATCCACGAGTTCGTGCACAAGCTGGACATGCGCAACGGCAACGCGGACGGCTACCCGCCCCTGCCAACGGGCTTTCTGGGCACTACCGGCCCGCAGGCGGCGCGGCAGGCCTGGCGCGCGGCGTGGCAGCCCGCCTATGACGCCTTCCGGGAGCGCGTGATCATCGCCGAGCGCTTTGGCGGCGAATGGCCCTGGCTGGATGCCTACGGCGCGACGGCCCCGGCCGAATTCTTCGCCGTGGCGTGCGAGGCGTACTTCGTGGACCGGGCGACGTTCGCCGCCGAGTTCCCGGACCTGATGCCCACGCTGGACGCCTTCTACCGCCGGGGATTGTGAGTCAAAACCCCTTCACGCCATAGATTTCATTGCCCTCGTTGCTATTATTTATATAGCAATCGACCGCCTGGCCGGCGCGGGCGCTCACAGCGCGGATTCGAACAGTTCCAGTTGCGGCGGTCCCAGGTACAGATCGCGCTTTTGCCCCGCGCCCGCGTGCGCGGCCCGGAAGGCGTCGGAGCGGGTCCACGCCTCGAAATCCGCGCGCGACGCCCAGACGGTGTGCGAGGCGAACAGCGTGTGCTCGGGCGTCGTGTCGCCCCGCAGCAGGTGGAAGGACTGGAAGCCCGGCACCTGCGCCAGATGGCTGTCGCGCTGGCGCCAGATCTCGACGAACTCCTCCTCACGGCCGGGGGCGATGCGGAAACGGTTCATGGCAACGAACATGGTGGGAGGCTCCCTGAAGTGAAAGATCAGAAATCAAACCGCAGAAGTGAAACCGCGGGAAGGGGCCGCGTTCACCAGACGGCGAGGCGCGGCGCGCGCCGGCCGCAGCAGGGCCGGCGCGCCCGTGGCGCTCAGGGCTTGCGCGCCATCTCGCCCGTCGCGACCCGGCGGCGCAGCTCGGCCAGCACGGTTTTCATCCGCCGCTCGTTCTCCACGCCCATGCGCACGAGGATCTTCTGGCCGCTGGACAGGGCTTGCAGCTTCGGGTCGGCGAATTCGTAGCGCACCCAGGGGCGCGTGGAGGGCACCTCGCCGGCCACCTTGGTGAGCTGCACCTGCACCGGGCCGGTGGGCTCGGGCGCCTGCAGCAGGTTGTCCAGCGTGGCCACCAGCCGGTCGTTGAAGTAGCGGCGCGGAAAGCCCAGCTCTTCGTACGCCTGCTGGAACAGCGGGTACAGCCGGGCGTACAGCGCAACGGCCTGGTCCTGCGGAATGGCTTCGGCCAGCATGACGAAGGCGCGGTAGCGGCCCGCATTGGTGGCGGCGATCGTCTCCGTCTCGCTGCCCTCGCCATCCACCAGGAACCGCTGCGGCATGGGCTGCACGGGCCACAGTCGGGACGGCGCGCTCTGGCGCGACAGGTTGTCCACCGTGGCGACCGCGCGCTGCACGAAGCCGTCCATGCGCAGCAGCGACGCGACCGAGTCCGCCCCGACCCATCCCGTGACCGCATCGGTCAGGGGGCGGTCCGATTCGGCCAGGGTGGGGAGTTTGGTGTCGGGCGGCTGCACCGTGTCCATGGGGTTCTGGGGTCCGGAGGCCGCGGATGCGGGCGGCGCGGCGGCCTGGGACGCGGACTGGCTGGCCACGGGCGGCAATGCCACCGGCTCGGACGCCGGGCGCCCCCAGAACCACCAGGCCGCGCCGGCGCCCAGCGCGCCAGCGACCAGCACCCACGGAATCCAGGCGCGCGAAGCCTGCTGCGCGGGCCGCAACTCCACCGTGTCACGTTCAGGCATGAATGCCTCCTTTTCTTGGGTTTCGGGAAAGCCGCGGTAGAAAGACAAGATGCCCCGCGGCCGCCCATCGATTGGAAGCGATGGACTCCACCGGGCCGTAACGCCGTGTGACGGGTCCGGTCACCGCTGGCATGGGGGGTGTCGTGCACCGCTCGGTGGCCGGTACCAGCCGGCGGGGGTCCACGCAAGGAACGGTGGGCCCGCGGGGCCCATCGGTCAGCCGCTCAGCGCGCGGCCTGCGGCTGCGGGTGCTGCAGGCCGCCCAGCCATCCCATGGCATCGGTCAGTTCGGCCTGCCGGATCTCGTGCGCTCCGGGGTATTCGCGGTAGGTCAGGTCCAGCGACAGCCCCCGGGCATGGTCGCGGATGGCGTGGGCCTGGGCCAGGGGAATCACGTTGTCCTGCACGCCATGGCTCACCCAGAGCGGCTTGCCGCGCAGGCTCTCGGCCGCGGCGGCGAACGGCATCGCCTGGGGCAGCAGCCGGCTGTGCCACACCATGGCGGCGTGCAGCAACTCCGGCCGGGTGAACAGCAGGGACAAGGCCATGATGCCGCCCTGGCTGAAACCGCCCACCACCACCCGCTCGGGGGGCACGCCCAGTTGCAGCGCGGCGGCCTCCACCGTGAGCGCCACCAGCGAGCGGCTGGCCGCCTCCTGCGGCTCATGGATGGAACGGCTGCCATCGGGCAGCACGGAAAACTCGAACCACGCATGGGAGCCCGGCCCCATGGCATGCGGCGCGCGCAGGCTCACGACATGAAAGTGCGGGGGAACGTAGGGGGCCAGGCCGAACAGGTCGCCCTCGTTGCTGCCCACGCCGTGCATGAGAACGAGCAGCCAGGGAGAGGTGGTGTGGGCAGCGGCGGGGCGGTTCAGGAAGGGAAGCGGCAGATCAAGCATCGATGGGTGCCCTGAGAAGGCGTTCAAGGCAGGGATGAGGGGTTGCGAATCAGGGTTGGAGTGGAACGGGGCCCGGGGAGTTCATGCCGCGGACCGCAGGGCGAAGGCGTCCATGGCCAGGGCGCCATAGCGGACCTCCCGGCTCAGGTAGTGCGCCTGCGCCTCGGGGCCAGCGCGCCCAGGGCGAAAAACAAGGGCAGGAAATGGTCTTCGCTGGGGTGGGCGCGCTCGGCATGCGGGGCCTGCCGCCGGTAGTCCAGCAGCGCGGGCCAGTCGCGCCGCTGCACGGCGTCTTCGATCCAGCGGCTGAATTCGGTCACATAGGGCAAGGGCTCGTTGGCGCCGCCAAAGAACTCGGCCAGGTTGTGCGTCATGCTGCCGGAGCCCACCACCAGCACGCCTTCGCTGCGCAGGCCCTGCAAGGCGGCGCCCATGGCGTAGACCTCGGCAGGCCCGGCGCTGGACGGCAGGGCCACCTGCACCACGGGCAGCCGAGCGTCGGGAAACAGATGCATCAGCGGCACCCAGGCGCCATGGTCGAAGGGCCGCTCCGCATCGCCTTCGGCCGCGATGCCGGCCGAACGCAGGCGCGCCAGCACCGTTTCGGCCAGGGCCGGGGCGCCTGCGGCCGGGTAGCGCAAGGCGTACAGGGCCGGCGGAAATCCGCCGAAATCGTGCCACGTGGCGGGCTGCGGCCCGGTCATCACTTTCGGCGATCGCGGCATCCAGTGCGGCGACATGACCACCACCCCGCGAAGGTGCGGAAAGCGCGCCTGGACCTCCTGGCCCCAGCGGGTGAGGGCCGGGCCGGTTTCGCCGGCGTCCACCGCGAACAGCGGGGCGCCATGGGAGAGATACAGCGCGGGGAGTTCGGCATTCCTGCCGCTGTCGGTGGGTGCGCGGGCCCGTTCCAGATCGGACATGAAGATTCCTCGGTTGCCGACAGATGGGGTCGGTGGCGGCGGTTCCAACCCCCGCGGCGATCGGCGCAGCCTGTGCCGCCACGGGCCAGCGAACGCTCGCCGGGACGCCCCCCGCCTTTTCAGTCGCGCACCGGGCCGCGCAGCGCCTTGATGCCCGAGCGCACGCTCTTGGATTCCAGGCGGCGCTGCTTGGAGCCATAGGTCGGCTTGGTGGCCCGGCGGGTGCGCGGCGGCTGCGCCACGCTGGCCACCAGGGCCTGCAGGCGCTGGAGTCCGTCGAGGCGGTTCGCTTCCTAGCTGCGGTACTGCTGGGCCTTGATGACCAGCACGCCCTCCTGCGTGATCCGGCTGTCGCGCAGCGCGAGCAGGCGCTCCTTCACGCCGTCGGGCAACGAAGACGCCGCGATATCGAAGCGCAGGTGCACTGCGCTGGACACCTTGTTGACGTTCTGCCCGCCAGCGCCCTGCGCCCGCATGGCGGTGATCTCCACCTCGCGCTCGTCCACCTGGGGCACGAAGGCCGCCGGCGGCGCGGTCATCGGCCGGCCGCCAGGGATGCGGCAGCCGGCTGTGCCCCGTCTGCCAGCGCGGCCAGCAACGCGGCCATGAAGGGCCGGGGCTGTTCGAACTGCACCCAGTGGCCGGCCTCGGGGATGAAGTCCAGGCCGCGGAAGTCCGGCACCACCGCCCGGAACGCCGCCTCGAGCTCCACGATCCAGCGCTTGTAGAGGGCATCGTTGCGGCCATAGATGGCGTGCACCGGGCAGGTCACCCGGGGCAGCGAGCGCGCCAGGATGTCGGTGTGCGCCAGCCGGCGGCGCGGCATGCGGTCGCGCACCACGTTGGCCACGTGCAGACCAAGCGCCAGGCCTTCGATGAGCGCCGGATCCTGCAGCATCAGCACGGCCAGGTTGTGGCGGTGCACCTGCGGCTGCTGGTCCGCGGGCAGGTGCCGCCAGGCTTTCAGTTCGAACTGGCGGTGCGGCACCACGCCCATGGCCGGCGCGCCCACGATGACCAGTTGCCGGGCCAGCTCGGGGTGATCGGCCAGCAGCAGGCCCGCCACCATGCCGCCGAACGAGAACCCCACCAGATCGCACGGCTGCGGCCCCCACAGCGCGCGCATGCCCTCGCACAGCGGCTCGACCAGCGCGTCGGCATCGGCGCCCGTCGGGGGCAGAGCGGACTCCCCGAAACCGGGCAGATCCGGCACCCAGACCTGGTAGCCCGCCGCGACCAGGTCTTCGATGTTGCGCACCCAGTGGGTCCAGCTGCCGCTGCCGCCGTGCAGCAGCACCAGCGGCGGCTGCCCGGGCACGGCCGGGCCCCAGGAGTGCCACACCAGATCGCCGTCGCCGCAAGGCGTGGTGTGCCGCGTGGCCAACGCCTGCAGGCGCCGCACTTCGGGCGGGGTGCCATCGGGCGCCGCGGCCCCGGCAGATCCGGGGTAGGCCACTGGGGCGGTGGGCACCGTCACCATCCCGCCAGGCCGTCGATGGCCAGCGGATAGCCCTGCACGCCGAACCCGCACATCACCGCGCGCGCCACGCCGGACAGATAGGAATGGTGGCGGAAGGCTTCGCGGGCATGCACGTTGCTGATGTGCAACTCCACCAGCGGCACGCCCGTGCCCTTGACGGCATCCAGCAGTGCCACGCTGGTGTGGGTGTAGGCCGCGGCATTCAGCACCACGCCGGCCAGTTCGCCAGCACCGTGGAGGCGGCCGGCCTCATGGATCCAGTCCACCAGGTCGCCCTCGTGGTTGCTCTGGCGGAACTGCAGCGCAAACCCATGGCGCTCGCACGCCTGTGCGCACAGCCGCTCCACATCGGCCAGCGTGTGCACGCCGTACACCGAGGGCTCGCGCGTGCCGAGCAGGTTCAGATTGGGTCCGTTGAGGACAAAGACGGTTTTCACAGGGCCAGCACTCCAGGCAAGGCGTCGCCGCCAGTCGGCGAACGCGAACAGGGCGAATTATGCGTGGCGCTCCCAAAGAAAACGGCCCCGAGGGGCCGTTGGGACTGCTGGGCAGCCAGGGGACAGCGATGGGTTTCAGCGACCGTAGTAGCCCCGGTCCCGTCCGTGCCAGTGGCGGCCGCCGCCGTAGTACCCGTAGGGGGCGACCACCACCGGAGGCGGGGGCGCGTAGTACACCGGCCGTGGCGGCGGGTAGTAGACAGGGGGGGGTGCGTAGACCACCGGGGGCGGGCCGTAATAGACGGGACGGGGCGGCGGGTAATAGGCTGGCGGTGCCACCACGACGGGGTAGCCGCCGCCTCCGACCCCGACCGCCACGCCGGGCGCCCCGATGCCCACAGACCAGGAAATATCGCGTGCCTGGGCGGCACCGGTGCCCGCCAGGAGGGCGAGCGCCACGCCGGCGGTGGCGGCCATGGCTGAGAGAGAGCGGCTGTTCGTCATGGAAATCTCCTTTGGATGGGAGCCCCGCCATCGCGGAACGCCCGTGGATGCTCAACGCATCACATGTCCGAAAGGATGGCACAAACCGCCTGCAATGTTGTTTCTGGACGTAGCGCGCTGTGTTTCACCCGGTAACGCCCCCAGCACCGCCGCCTAGAATGCCGCCATGAGTTCCCCAGCCCCCCTCGACCCCTCCTCCAACGCCGCGGCCAAGCCCAGCAATTTTCTTCGCCAGATCATCGAGAGCGATCTCGCCAAGGGCACGCATGCCCAGGCGCGCTGGGGCGGCACGCCCGGCGATGCGGCCCACCATGCCGGCGGGCAGCCCGACCCGGCGAAGATCCGCACGCGCTTCCCCCCCGAACCCAACGGTTACCTGCACGTCGGCCATGCCAAGAGCATCTGCCTGAATTTCGGACTGGCTGCCGACTACGGCGGCGTGTGCCACCTGCGCTTCGACGACACCAACCCGGAGAAGGAAGACCAGGAGTACGTGGACGCCATCATCGATGCCGTGCATTGGCTCGGCTTCGACTGGAAGGCCAGCGGCGACGGCGCCGACCACCTGTACTACGCCAGCAACTATTTCGATTTCATGTACCGCGCGGCCGAGTACCTGATCGAAAACGGCAAGGCCTACGTGGACGAGCAGACCCCCGACGAGATGCGCACCAACCGTGGCGACTTCGGCAAGCCCGGCGTGGACAGCCCCTTTCGCAGCCGCACCGTGGCCGAAAACCTCGCGCGCTTTCGCGAAATGCGCGAGGGCAAGCTGCCCGACGGCGCAGGCGTGCTGCGCGCGAAGATCGACATGGCCTCGCCCAACATCAACCTGCGCGACCCGGCCATCTACCGCATCAAGCACGCCGAGCACCACAACACCGGCAACCAGTGGTGCATCTACCCGATGTACACCTTCGCCCACCCCATCGAGGACGCGCTGGAGCACATCACCCACAGCATCTGCACGCTGGAATTCGAAGACCAGCGCCCCTTCTACGACTGGCTCATGGACCGCTTGGTGGAAGGCGGCCTCATCGCCGCGCCGCAGCCGCGCCAGTACGAGTTCGCGCGCCTGAACCTCACCTACGTGGTCACCAGCAAGCGCAAGCTCAAGCACCTGGTGGACAACGGCATCGTGACCGGCTGGGACGATCCCCGCATGCCCACCATCGTCGGCCTGCGCCGCCGCGGCTACACGCCCGAATCGATCCGCCTGTTCTGCGAACGCATCGGCGTGACCAAGGACTACAGCTGGATCGACTACAGCACGCTGGAAGGCTGCCTGCGCGAAGACCTGGAAGCCAAGGCCCACCGCGGCATGGCGGTGCTCAACCCCGTCAAGCTGGTGCTGACCAACTGGGACGAGGTGATGGGCGCCGGCCACCTGGAGCCCTGCAGCCTGCCCGCCCTGCCCCACCCGCCCGAGGGCACCGAATCGCCCCTGCGCCATTTCACGATCGGCAAGGCGGTGTGGATCGAGCGCGAAGACTTCGAGGAAGTGCCCCCCAAGGGATACAAGCGCCTGTTCCCCGGCAACAAGGTGCGCCTCAAGGGCGGCTACGTGATCGAATGCACGGGCTGCAACAAGGACGCCGATGGCCGGATCACCGAAGTGCTGGCCACCGTGGTGCCCGACACCAAGAGCGGCACCCCCGGCGCCGACACCGTGAAGGTGAAGGCCGCCATCACCTGGGTGGGCGTGGCCGATGGCGTGAAGGCGGAGGTGCGCATGTACGACCGGCTCTTCACCGATGCGCAGCCCGATGCCGGCGGGAAAGACTTCCTCACGCTGCTGAACCCGGACAGCCTGAAGGTCGTGACGGCCATCGTGGAGCCCTCGCTGGCCAACGCCCGACCGGGCGACCAGTTCCAGTTCGAGCGTCACGGGTACTTCGTGGCGGACAGCAAGGACCATGCGGCGGGCAAGCCGGTGTTCAATCTGGCCGTGGGCCTGAAGGACTCCTGGGGCAAGTAAGCCAACGCAACAGCCGGCCCGGACAACGGCGGCCATCGCCGTCGCGGGCCGGTCCCGTTATCCAACGATGGAAGTCCCTGGCCATCCAGCGCCAGGGACGCATCGCACTCCCGATTTCGAGAATGAACTTTTCCGCGCGCCTTCAACAACTCCCATCCGTTGCCGACCTCTCCGCCCTGCACCTGCTGGACCCGGACGGACAGGTCATCGCCACGCTGGAAAACAAGCCCGGACAAGCGGGCTCCCTGGCCGTCTACAACGCGTTGTCCACCTTGTACGGCGGCACCATCACGCCCGCAGCGGCCAGCCTGGGCCTGGAGTGGTACGCAGAGCACACGGCCGATGCACACGCCCACCGCGGCAAGCACCCCAACATCGACCGTCTGGTGGCCTGGGCGTCCGGCACGGCCAGCTACCGTGCGCAGCGGGTACCAGCGCTCCCGACCACCGCCTGACATCCGCGGGCAAAGCCGGTTCGGAAGCATCGCGATTTCGGCAGTGACACCCGCGCCATGGCGGCGTCATCTCTGACGGCCAAGGCGCTGGCGCGCCAACCATAATCCGCCCGGCACCGGCCTGTCGCCTGTGTCCCGGCCCGATCGCCGGACCACCCACTTGGAGGCGCGATTGAAACACCCTCACCGTTCATGGGCCCGCGCGGCATGGCAAGTCACAGGCATCCTGGCCCTGGCCGCGTGGCTGACCGGTTGCTCCGCGGTCGGCACGCTCAATGCGCTCACGGCCAAGGACAGCCATACCGTCCAGGCCGGCGTGGCCTACGGCACGCTGCCGCGCCAGCAACTGGACATCTACCGGCCGAAAACGACGGCGCCAGCGGCCGGCTGGCCGGTCGCGGTGTTCTTCTACGGCGGCTCCTGGAACAGCGGCGAGCGCGGCGACTACCTGTTCCTGGGCGAAGCGCTCGCGGCACGCGGCGTGCTGACGATGGTGGCCGACTACCGCCTCTACCCCGAGGTGCGCTACCCCGAATTCCTGCAGGACAGCGCACTGGCCGTGGCCTACGGCCTGGACCATGCGGCGCAGTGGGGTGGCGACCCGAAACGGGTGTTCGCCATGGGCCACAGTGCCGGCGGCTACAACGCGGCGATGCTGGCGCTGGACCCGCGCTGGCTGCAGCCCACGGGCCACACGCCGAACGAGCTTGCCGGCTGGATCGGCCTGGCGGGGCCGTACGACTTCTTTCCCACCGACAACCCGCAAGCGCAGCCGGTGTTTTTCCACCCGAACTACCCGCCCAAGGCCCAGCCCATCGAGTTCGCACACCCCGGTGCGCCGCGCACCTTCCTGGCGGCCCCGGTCAACGACCGGCTCGTGAGCCCGGAGCGCAGCACCCAACAGATGGCGCAGAAGCTGCAGGCCGCTGGCGTGCCGGTCACGCTGAAGTCGTATCCCCGCGCCAGCCACACCACGCTCGTCGGCGCATTCGCGTGGCCGCTGCGCTGGGTCGCGCCGGCGGTGGACGATGTGGAGGCGTTCATCCAGGCGACGCCGCAGGCTCAGTGAACTCGCCTCGACGGCCTGCACTGCCCTATTCAGCAGGAGGACAAGTCACCCAATGATCAATCGTCGAGCCTATTTCGCACCATCAGCCAAGACCGGTTCCAGAACGGCGTTTTGCGCTTGACGGGGTATTTGTGCCTCAGCCACCGAGGCGTTTGAAGAACGGTCACCGACCAGCGCTTTCCATCGTCAAAAAAAAGAAAAAAATGATGGCCTGCGCTGCTGGTGTGACCTCCGGGTTTTTAAAGATGCCCGGGGTGTAGTCGGCAGAGATTTCCAGCAAATCCTCGATATGCAAGGCTGGATTCAGCCAATGGATGAAAAGCGCCTCTTCCTGCGGATTGCCTTCCGTCGTGAAAACCAGATATCCGCGTTCGTCTTCGAACTGCGCTTCCAGAACCCCGCCTTGCAGTTCGACCGTGCGTGCGCTGGGCGCATGCATTAACACGAGGGCTGGCGCTTCTTTTTCAGCCGGGCGGCGATGTTCCAACTGAAAAGCCTGCGACGGTCGGAGCGCCATCAGAAAATCCATCCAAACGAAAGATCGGCCCCCAGCGCACCCAAGGCACCGCCGACGAACACGCCCACCGTGACACAAACAGGCGCTCCCGGGCCACATGCCAGTCCAGCGAGCGCGCCGCCAGCGGCCCCGCCTGCAAACCCGCCACCGATGACCACGCCTTCACGTGCGACGGCCTTGCCTTTGTCTTCGGCCGAAGCGATGTTGTAGATGGCGGCACCGACCGAGACGAACACCAATGCCCGGCCCAATGCGGTGTAACGCATGGCCGCCGCATTGACGGAAGGCCGCTGGCGCCCTGCGCTGTCGATGATTTCCAGATACACGAGGTTCTGTTGATTGGACGCCAGTGAAGTGAACGGCTTTCCGAATTTGTCTTTGGCGTACTTTTCGGTCAGGTCGGCCAAGCTCAGGCCCACCTTCTTTAGATTGATCGCTTTGGCGCGGCCGATATCGGTGGATCGCAGTCGCTGGGCTTCAAGAATGTCGTTGCGAATGGATTGAACCTGCCGGGCCGCATCGTCGGGCGAAAGTGCTCCTGATGCTACCCGGGCCCGGTACTCCTGCGCCAATTGGCGGGTTTTCTCGATGTAACTCTGCCGCACTTTTCCGTCTTGAATAAAACGCTGGGCGAAGTTGGCTGTGACGGATTCCAGCTGAGAAATCGATCCCTCGAGCGCTGTTCTGTCATACACGTCATTCATGAAACCTCTCTTTTGCAACTTGCTTTATTGTCACGCAGTGTACTCAAAGCCCAAGATGCAACGCCCGAGGAAAGCCGTTTTGCAGCGGTGTCATGCAACCTACAGCTGTGTCTCCAGCAAACTCGCCATCCGCTCGGCCAGCTTCTCCTTCATCGGCCGGTCCAGCCAGTCCTGATGGGTCACCCGCCGCGACCGCTTCAGGTCATCCTCGAACACCACCGTCTGCCGTTGGGCAAACGGGGCGTCGTACACGTTCAGGTTGGCCTCGTCGTTCAGCCGGAACGAGCGGTTGTCGAAGTTGGTGGAGCCCACCGACACCATGAGCTGGTCCACGATCATGACCTTGCAGTGGTACATGGTGGGCTCGTACTCGTAGATCTCGGCGCCGGCCTGCAGCAGTTCGCCCCAGGTGGCGCGGGAGGCGGCCTTGACGGTTTCGGTGTCGGTGTGCTCGCCGGGCGTGATGAGCCGGATGCGCACGCCGCGCGCCAGGGCGTCCAGCATCAGCTGCCGGGTCAGGTCGTCGGGCACGAAGTACGCCACCGACAGGTCCAGGCTGCGCTCGGACGAGGTGATGGCCAGGTGGTACATGAGCTGCATGCTCTCGCTGCCGCTGGAGGGGGAGCTGGAGAACATCTGCGCCTTCTGCGTGCCGCTCTGGGCGATGGCGGGAAAGTACGCCTCGCCATGCATCACCTTGCCCGTGACCTTGAGCCAGTTGTCCAGGAAGGTGGCCTGCATCTGCGCGACCGCCGGGCCCTTGACCTGGTAGTGCGAATCGCGCCAGTGGTCGGGGTCCTGCGCGTTGCCGGTCCATGCGGGTGCGATGCCCACCCCGCCGGTGAAGCCCACCAGTCCGTCGGTGACGAGCAGCTTGCGGTGGGTGCGGTTGTTCAGGCGGGCCAGGTTGTACCAGTGGGGTTTGTGGAATTTCTCGACCTCCACGCCGGCCGCCTTCATCTCGGTGAAGTAGCTCTCGTCCATCTTGGAGCTGCCCACCCAGTCCAGCAGCACATGCACCTTCACGCCGGCACGGGCGCGCTCGCTCAGGGCATCGGCGAACTGCTTGCCGATGTCGCCGGACCAGTAGATGTAGGTTTCGAAGGTGACGCTTTTCTGCGCGGCCCGGATGGCGGCCAGCATGGGCGGAAAGATCTGGTCGCCGTTGAGCAGCTCCACCACCTCGTTGCCGCTGGTGATGCCCGGGCCCAGCAGGCTGCCCATGGCGCGTTCGTACTGCGGGTGGGCGGTGGTGTACAGGCGCGGGATCTGGTGCTGCACTTTCTTCTCGCCGGCGGTGAAGTTCAGCGCGAACAGCACGATGGCGGTGGTGGCCACGAAGGTGAGTGCTACGGTGAGCAGGGTGCGGCCTGTTTTTTTTCATGTGCGCGATTGTGGGTGGGCGCCGGGTGCGCGCTTGTAAGCCCACGCCTCCAACTCGGCCAGCGCACGGGG
>NZ_BAAJYR010000095.1:0-12676 GCF_057546605.1 Acidovorax sp. KPB24-03
GCCACGACCTGCAGCCGCCCGAGGCCGGCGGCCCGGCAGGCGCAGGCACGCTGGTGGCCCTGGGCGCGGCTCGGCTGGGCAACACGCGCCTGATCGACAACCTGGAATTCTGAAGGGCGCACCGCACCGGGCGGTGCATCGCGGCGAAGGCGAGCGGCTCGGCCTCTCCTGCACCGCCGGTAGGCTCGGGACTACGCGCGCAGGTGCCCACGCCGCACAGGGGGTGCCCAGGGGTGGCCTTTAAGGTTGATCCATCGACCAACCACTCTTCAGGAGAACTTCCATGCCTGTCATCCTCTGGCTTCTCGGCGTCCCACTGTCCCTCGTGCTGTTGCTCATGCTCTTCGGCGTGCTCTGAGCATCAACCCCTGCAACGGGCAAAGAAGCCCGGTGGCAGAGCTTTCAAAGGCCCTTCAAGGCCGCGAGAGTTCCGCCACCGGGCTTCTGCCCATGAGCAGCGCCACCGCATCGCGCGGCGTTCTCTGCCCGTCCAGCAACGCCACCACCGCCTCGGTGATCGGCATGTCCACCTGCAGATGGCGCGCACGCGCCAGCACCGTCCGGGCACTGTAGACGCCTTCGGCCACATGGCCGAGCGAATCCACCGCCTGGGCCAGCGTCAACCCCTGTGCCAGGGCCTGGCCCACACGCCGGTTGCGCGACAGGTCGCCGGTCGCGGTCAGCACCAAGTCGCCCAATCCTGACAATCCCATGAAGGTATCGGGCCGCGCACCCAGCGCCAGCCCCAGCCGCGTCATCTCTGCCAGGCCGCGCGTGATGAGGGCGGCTCGGGCGTTGAGCCCCAGGTCGAGCCCGTCGCACAGCCCCGTCGCGATGGCCAGCACGTTCTTCACCGCACCGCCCACCTCGACGCCGACGATGTCGTCGTTGGCGTACACCCGCAGCGTGGGGCCATGGAACGCGTCCACCAGCAGATCGCGCACGGCGGCGTGCGGGCTGGCCGCCACCAGCGCCGTCGGCTGGCCGCGGGCCGCCTCCTGCGCAAAGCTGGGGCCGCTCAACACTCCGCTGCACAGGCCGGGGGCGACCTGCGCGCACACCTCGTGCCCCATGAGGCCCACGGCGCTGCCGCCCGATGGGGCGGCTTCGAACCCTTTGCACAGCCAGGCCACCGGCACGTCCACGGCGCTCAGCACCTGGAGCATGCCGCGCAGAGCGGACATGGGCGTCGCGACCACGACCAGATCGGCGCTGGAGGCCAGCGACAACGGGTCGCCCGCGCTCAGCACCAGGGAAGAAGGGAGTTCGATGTCCGGCAGATACCGGACGTTCTGCCGTGTGGCCTGCATGCCGGCCACCTGCCGCGCGTCACGCGCCCACAGGGTCACGGCATGCGCCGATGGGTGCAATGCCGCGCTGACGGCCATGGCCGTGCCCCAGGCCCCGGCCCCCAAGACGACGATGTTCATTCGTTCGTGTGCCCGAGGTTCACGCGGGAGGCGCAAAGGCCTCCCGGCGCTGCACGCTGCTTACTGCGTGATGATGGGCGACGGCGCTGCGGAGGCCACTTGGGCCTGCTGCTGCTCGTACATGGCCTGGAAGTTGATTTCGGCCAGGTGCACGGGCGGGAAGCCGGCGCGCGTGATGGTGTCGGCCACGTTGCCGCGCAGGTAGGGGTACACGATCTGCGGGCAGGCGATGCCCATGATCGGGCCCATCTGGTCTTCGGGAATGTTGCGGATCTCGAAGATGCCGGCTTGCTTGGCCTCGACCAGGAACACGGTCTTGTCCTTGATCTTGGTCTGCACGGTGGCGGTCACGGCCACTTCGAAAATGCCATCGGCCACCGGCGTGGCTTCCACGCCCAGCTGGATGTCCACGCTGGGCTGTTCCTGCTCCAACAGGATCGCGGGCGAGTTGGGCTGCTCCAGGGACAAGTCCTTCAGGTACACGCGCTGGATCTGGAACACGGGATTTTCTTCGGTAGCCATGGTGTCGGTCTTTCAGTCAGAACACTATTCGACAAAACAAAGCCCGCTGGGGAAAACGCTCCCCGCAGCGGGCACTTGGGGCTGCATTATGCAGCGCCGCAGAATCGGAAAAGCGGCAGTTCAGGCATCGGCCTGGGCACCGCCGAGCAGCGGCATCAGGCCGCCCCGGCCGTCGAGCGCGACCAGATCGTCGTGCCCGCCGACGTGCGTATCGCCGATGAAGATCTGGGGCACGGTGCGGCGCCCGGTGATTTCCATCATGTGGCTGCGGGCCACGGGGTCGAGGTCCACGCGGACTTCCTCGATCTCCTCCACGCCCTTGGACTTGAGGATCTGCTTGGCCCGAATGCAGTAGGGGCAGACGGCGGTGGTGTACATCTTCACGGCTTGCATGGGAGGGCCTTCCTGCTCAAAAAATGGCTACACAACACACATTGCGGCCAACTCAGGCCTTTTCAACCGGCATGCTGGCGTCTTTCCACGCCTTCAGCCCGCCCGCCAGCGCCTGGGCATTGTCGTAGCCTAGCTTTTTGGCGATGCCCACGGCGCGCTGGGCCCGCGGGCCCTTGGCGCAAACCAGCACGATCGGCAGGGCCTTGTTCTTGACCACCTGGGGCAGCCGCTCTTCCAGCTGGTTCAGCGGGATGTTCTTGGCGCCACCCACATGGCCCGCCGCGAATTCCTCGGGCTCGCACACGTCGATCACCACGCCCTTCTCGCGGTTGATGAGCTGCACGGCGCGTGCCGCCGTCAGCGAGCCGCCGGTGGCATCCTTGAGCAGCGGCACCAAAAGCATGCCGCCGGAGGCCAGCGCGATAAAGAACAAATACCAGTTGTCGATGATGAATTTCACGTCAGTCCTAGGGTTGGCAAACCGCTCAATTTTAGAATGCTGGATTTTGACCCGCCTGCTCTAGGGAAACCATGCACCAACTCGTCCTGATCCGCCACGGAGAATCCACCTGGAACCTCGAGAACCGCTTCACCGGTTGGACCGACGTCGATCTGACGCCCACGGGCGTGGAACAGGCCAAGAGCGCAGGCCGCCTGCTGAAGGCGGAGGGCTACGAATTCGACCTGGCCTACACCAGCATGCTCAAGCGCGCCACGCGCACGCTGTGGCACACGCTCGACGAGATGGACCGCACCTGGCTGCCGGTGCACCACAGCTGGCGCCTGAACGAGCGCCACTACGGCGCCCTGCAGGGCCTGAACAAGGCCGACATGGCCAAGCAATATGGCGATGCGCAGGTGCTGGTGTGGCGCCGCAGCTACGACACGCCGCCGCCTGCGCTGGAAGCCGCCGACCCTCGCAGCGAGCGGGGCGACCTGCGCTACGCCAGCCTGGCCCCCGAGCAGATCCCGCTGACGGAGTGCCTCAAGGACACCGTCGCGCGCGTGCTGCCGTTCTGGAACGAATCCATGGCGCCCGCCATCCGTGCCGGCAAGCGCATCGTGGTCGCGGCGCACGGCAACTCGATCCGCGCGTTGATCAAGTACCTGGACGGCATCTCGGACGACGACATCGTCGGCGTGAACATTCCGAACGGCATCCCCCTGGTCTATGAACTCGATGCGGACCTGAAACCCCTGCGCCACTACTACCTGGGCGACGCCGAAGCCGCTGCCAAGGCCGCGGCCGCAGTGGCATCGCAGGGCAAGGCGTAAAGTCCGTGTAAAGGCGGCCCGCACAGCGCAAAAGTCGCTTCCAGCGCGGAACTGCACTGGTGGCAATCTTTCCAAGGTGTATATTGAAGCGGCAAAGGTGTTTTTAATGGGCCACAAACTGAAAATCGCAGGTTGGGTGTCGATCGGCGTCGTTGCCGGGGCACTGACCACCGTTTCCCTGCAGACGGTGGCGCGCGGCGCGATGACGCCGCTGCCGCTCGAGGAAATCCAGCAGCTGTCCGCCGTGTTCGGTCTGGTGAAGACCGATTACGTCGAGCCGGTCGATGACAAGAAGCTCATCACCGACGCGATCTCGGGCATGGTGTCCAGCCTCGATCCGCACTCCCAGTATTTCGACAAGAAGTCCTTCAAGGAATTCCGCGAAGGCACTTCCGGCCGCTTCGTGGGCGTCGGGATCGAGATCACGCAGGAAGACGGGCTCATCAAGGTCGTCTCGCCCATCGAAGGCTCGCCGGCATTCCGTGCCGGGCTCAAGACGAACGACCTGATCACCAAGATCGACGACACCGCCGTCAAGGGCCTGGCCCTCAACGATGCGGTCAAGAGAATGCGCGGCGAGCCGAGCACCCAGGTCACGCTGACGATCTTCCGCAAGGACGAGAGCCGCACGTTCCCGGTGACGATCACGCGCGAAGAGATCAAGACGCAGTCCGTGAAGGGCAAGGTGATCGAGCCCGGTTATGGCTGGATCCGCCTGTCGCAGTTCCAGGAACGCACGGTGGACGACTTCGTTCGCAAGATCGAAGAGGTCTATCGCCAGGAGCCGAACCTCAAGGGCCTGGTGCTCGACCTGCGCAACGACCCGGGCGGCCTGCTGGACGCAGCCGTGGCCATCTCTGCCGCCTTCCTGCCCGAGAACGTCACCGTGGTGACCACCGACGGACAACTGGCGGAAAGCAAGGCCACGTTCAAGGCGGCACCGGAGTTCTACCAGCGCCGCGGCAATGGCGACCCGCTCAAGCGATTGCCCGCCGCCCTCAAGAGCGTGCCCCTGGTGGTGCTGGTCAATGAAGGCTCGGCCTCTGCCAGTGAAATCGTGGCCGGCGCCTTGCAGGACCACAAGCGCGCCACCATCATGGGCAGCCAGACCTTCGGCAAGGGCTCGGTGCAGACGGTGCGTCCTCTGGGTCCGGACACCGGCATCAAGCTGACCACCGCGCGCTACTACACCCCCAGCGGCAAGTCCATCCAGGCCAAGGGCATCGTGCCCGATGTGATGGTGGATGAAAGCGCCGAAGGCGATGTGTATGCATCGCTGCGCATGCGTGAGGCCGATCTCGAAAAGCACCTGACCAGCGGCCAGGGCGAAGAGAAGAAGGACGAAGCACGCGAGAAGGCCCGCGAGGAAGCGCGCAAGCGCCTTGAAGAAGAAGCCAAGAAGCCCATCGCCGACCGCAAGATGCCGGAGTTCGGTTCGGACAAGGACTTTCAGCTGGCGCAGGCCCTCAACCAATTGAAGGGCCAGACCGTGCTCGTCAGCAAGACGCAGACTGAACGCAAGGAAGAAAAGAAGGAAAACTAAATCCCTTCTGGATTCACCGACGGCCGGGCGCCTTTCAGGCGCCCGGCCTTTTTCATGGCCTCGCTATCGCACCCGTTTCCAGCCCCCATGACAGACGATCAGCTACTGCGCTATTCGCGCCACATCATGCTCGACGAGATCGGGATCGAGGGCCAGGAGCGCATCCTGGCCGCCCACGCGCTCGTGATCGGAGCGGGTGGGCTGGGCTCACCCGCCGCCCTGTTCCTGGCCTCTGCCGGCGTGGGACGCATCTCCCTGGCGGACGACGATGTGGTGGACCTGACCAACCTGCAGCGCCAGATCGCCCATACCACGGAGCGTGTCGGAGAGCCCAAGGTGCACTCCGCCGCTCAAGCGCTGCAGGCTTTGAATCCGGGTGTGCGGTTGGACGCCATCCAGGCCCGGGCGACAAGGAATGGCTCGATGACTGGGTGGGCAAGGCCACCGTGGTGCTCGACTGCAGCGACAACTATGCAACGCGCCATGCCGTGAACGCCGCTTGCGTGACCCACCGCAAGCCGCTGGTCACGGGCGCCGCCATCCGCTTCGACGGGCAGATCACCGTCATCGACCCGCGCGATCCACTATCGCCGTGCTACGCCTGCATCTTCCCGCCGGACACCGCATTCGAAGAAACCCAGTGCGCCACCCTGGGCGTGTTCGCACCGATGGTCGGAATCATCGGCGCCATGCAGGCGGCGGAAGCTCTCAAGCTCATCGCGGGGTTCGGTGAATCGCTGGCGGGACGGCTCTCGATGCTCGACGGCCGTTCCATGGAATGGACTGTGATGAAAATTCCGCGCCATGGGCATTGCAGCGTATGTGGTCACGCCACACCGTAGGAAGAATCCTACCGGCTCAGCATGTTGCTACTGGCAGAATGACACATTGGTTCCCCATAAAGTGAAGCTGTGATCACATTCTCATTCTGCCTCCGTGATCCGGACTGGACCCCACAGTGAAACTGCGCACCTACATTGTTGAAGACAACGCCACCATCCGAGAAAACCTGATCGGCACGCTCGAGGAACTGGCGGAGGTGGAAGCCGTAGGCATTGCGGAGACCGAAGACGAAGGCAAAGAGTGGCTGGCCAACAATGCAGGCCAGTGGGACCTGGCCATCGTCGATCTTTTTCTGAGACAGGGAAGCGGTCTGGGGGTCTTGGCAGCGTGCCGCAATCGCACCGCAGGCCAGAAGATGGTGGTGCTCAGCAACTATGCAACGCCGGACGTTCGCATGCGCTGCGCCCAATTGGGCGTGGATGCAGTGTTCGACAAATCCAACGAGATCGACGCACTGGTCGAATACTGTGTAGAGCACAGCACGGCCCGCCAGGCCAACCCAAAATCCGCCACCGGCTGACGTTGAAGCCGGATTCAATGCCAAGCCGCGAGGACTTGGTCATCGGACCAGGCTCGGGCTCTTTTTCCACCCATTCCATTTGAAAACGGCCACCGATTGCCCGGTGGCCGTTTTGCTTGGGTGCTGGTTCAATCGATCAGCTTGTTCTTCAGTGCGTAGTAGGTCAGGTCGCTGTTGGACGACAGCGCCATCTTTTCCATCAGGCGCGTGCGGTATGTGCTCACGGTCTTCACGCTGAGCGACAAAGACTTGGCGATGTCGCCCGCGGTTTCGCCCTTGGCCAGCTTGAGGAACACCTGGAACTCGCGCTCCGACAGTTGTTCGTGCGGCGGCGCATCGTCCTTGCGGTTGAGCTGCTGGGCCAGCAGATCGGCCACGGCAGGGGTCAGGTAGCGGCGGCCCAGCGAGATCGTGCGAATGGCTTCGACGATCTCCTTGGGGTCGCATTCCTTGTTGAGGTAGCCGCTGGCACCCTGGCGAATCAGGTTGATGGCGTAGTGCTCCTCCGGATAGCCGCTGAGGATCAGGATGCCCATGTCGGGCGCCTTCGCACGCAGCATGGCCAGCGCATCGAGGCCGCTTTGGCCGGGCATCGACAAGTCCATGAGCAGCACGTCGATCTCCTGTGCACGAACCAGATCGATCGCCTCGCGCCCGTTGGACGCCTCACCCACCACCCGAAGGTCTACATGTTCTGACAAAAATTGTCGCAATCCCGAGCGGACAATCGCATGGTCATCCACAATGCCGATCTTGATCATTGAGCGTTCTTTCAAGGGGCAGCCAAGCTGCCCGTTATCGTTCTGGTAGCCAATTCACCCGTTGCGGGCGTGCCTGCAGCGGAACACCGCTGGCTGGTGACATTATCCAGAAATCACCCGCCTGTCTTTCGGAGAAACCTATGCGTTGGTCCAATTTTCGCAAGATGGCAGTCAGCTTGCCCCTGGCACTGCTGGCTGCATCGGCGCTGGTTGGCATCAACGAGGCCGGTTATGACCGCTCGCACGATGCGGTCAGCGCCCTCTCTCGCACCTATACCACCCGCGCCGCGCTCGATCGCATGATGCAGAACATGCTCGATGCAGAGACCGGTCTTCGGGGCTATCTGCTGACCGGTGATGAGCGTTATCTCGAGCCCTACGAGAAGGCCGCGTCCACCATCAACAGCAATCTGGACGAGTTGCGCGCCATCTTCGCCGCCTCTTCGGTCGAAGACCAGGAAGACTTCACGCAGCTTTCGCGGCAGATATCCCGCAAGATGTCCGAGCTCGATCTGAGCCTGCGGCTGCGGCGCCAGGACAACGACGACGCATGGAAGTTCGTGCTCTCCACCGATGTGGGCAAGGAGAACATGGATGCCATCCGTTCGCTGTCGGGCCGGCTGACCGAACGCAGCACCGAACGCACCAACCACAGCACGCAAGAGATCCTTCATTCCCTCATGCTGTCGCGCATCGGCATCGCGACCATGGCGGCCATCGGGCTGCTGGCTTTCTACATGTACCTGCGGCAGGCGAGCGCACTGCAGTCGTTCAACCAGCGCGAGCAGGAAACCTTGGAGCGCGAGCGTGACCGGCTCGAACAGCTGGTACGTGAGCGCACCGCGTCCCTCACTGAGCTGGCGAACCACTTGCAGCAGGTGCGCGAGGACGAACGCGGCCATCTGGCGCGCGAACTGCATGACGAACTGGGCGCCCTGCTCACCGCGGCCAAGCTCGACGTGGCGCGCCTCAAATCCAGGGTGGATTCCCAGGCGCCTGAAATCGCCGAACGCCTCAAGCACCTGACCGACACGCTCAACAGCGGCATTGCGCTCAAGCGCCGCATCATCGAAGACCTGCGGCCTTCGTCGCTGTTCAACCTGGGGCTGACGGCATCGCTTGAAATCCTGGGCCGCGAGTTCGCAGAACGCAGCAATGTGGAGGTGGACCTGAATCTGGAAGCGGTGGAACTGCCCGAATCCGTTCAACTGACCATCTACCGCATGGTCCAGGAATCGCTGACCAACATCGGCAAATACGCCAACGCCAGCAAGGTGCTGGTCGCCGTGCACAACTACCCCACGCATGTAGCGGTACAGATCCGCGACAACGGCAGCGGTTTCGACACAGGCAAGGCCAACCCTTCCGCCCATGGCTTGATGGGCATGCGCCACCGGGTCGAGGCGGCTGGCGGTCGCTTGACCGTCACCTCCGAACCTGGCGAAGGCACCCTCGTATCCGCCGTGCTGCCGCACGTGCACTGACAGCGCGGTGGGGCCCGGCGCAGCGCCCCGCACACCCTGTTTCGGCGGGGCCCGCCGCCTCCAGCCACTCTTGATTTTTCAGCAGCCCTCCCTCATGGGCGGCGTCCTACATGGGTGCGCGCCAGGGACCGGCAGCCACCCTGCACTGCGAAAACTACATTCAATTCCAGGCGCTGACCAATGCGCCCCCCACCAACCCGCCGGAACTTCTGGTGCAAGAGGAGATGGATATGTTGCATTACGCAGTGGTTTTCCTGGTGATCGCTTTGATCGCCGCCCTTTTTGGCTTTGGCGGTATCGCTGCCGGCGCCGTTGGCATTGCGAAGATCCTGTTCTTCGTGTTCGTGATCATGGCCGTGGTCACCTTCGTGCTGAGCCTGCTCAAGCGCGGTTAACGCACTGAACGCACCGCGTACCGAAGCGCTCACCACTCCAAAACCCCAAGGAACCCAACCATGATCGACACCCAGAACGCCGCGAAAAAAGCCGTGGATTCCGCACATAACGCCGCAGACAGCGTGCTCGACTCCGCCAAGGACGCCGTGCAATCCACCCGCGACGCTGCCAACAACACCCTGGACAAGGCCGCACGCAAAGTGGACGAACTGCATGGTGAGGTGAACCCGCTGATCGACGATCTCGCAGCCCGTGCACAAGACCTGGCATCGCGTGGCATCTCCTACTGCGCAGACACCACGGAACGCGCCCGCCGCCAGCTCAACCAGGCGGCCGACGTCACGACGCGCTACGTGGTCGAGCAGCCTGGCAAATCGATGTTGCTGGCTGCCGCCGCGGGCGCCGCAGTGGCCACGCTGTGCCTGATGAGCCGCCGCCCCCGCCGCCACGAATATTGATTCACTGGCAACTGCTTAAAACACGGCAATCACAAAGAGCGAGCGTCCCCATGTCCCCTGTCACCACCATCAACACAGCCAGCCATCCGGCGGCCCCGTCCGAGGCCCTCGTGCTCGACGAAAAGGCGCTGCATTACGCAGCAACGCAGGATCTGGATGAAGGCGCTGTCACGCCCGCCTACGGTCCGCACCGCGATGCCATCGTGAAGCTGCTGAACGACGCGCTCGCCACCGAACTGGTGTGCGTGCTGCGCTACAAGCGACACCATTTCACGGCGGACGGCCTGGAGTCGCCCGCCATCGCGGCCGAATTCCTGGTGCATGCGAACGAGGAATCCGCCCATGCGGACAAGATCGCGCAGCGCATTGTTCAACTCGGCGGCGAGCCCGACTTTTCCCCCAGTTCGCTGCAAGAGCGCAGCCACGCCGACTACGACGAATCGTCCGACCTCAAGGCCATGGTGCGAGCCAACCTGGTGGCCGAGCGCATCGCGGTGGAGGCCTACCGCCAGATGATCACTTTGATCGGCGACAAGGACCCGACGACGCGCCGGATGCTGGAAGGCATCCTGGCCGACGAAGAAGAGCATGCCGACGAACTCAAGGACTGGCTGCAACGCTGAAAGGCGACGCCGCCAACCAAGAAACAGTTCATCGACCGCGGGGGGTGCAACAGGTCGGTGGGCTGCAGAATCCCAAAGCACCCGTGTTAACAAACCAAACCAAGGAAATAACCATGAAATACGCACGTGCCCTCGCTTTTGCAGCCCTCGCTGGCGCAACCATCATCTCCGCCGGTTGCTCGGTGGCGCGCGACCAGCAGACCGTCGGCTCCTACGTGGACGATGCCGGCATCACGACCGCTGTGAAGGCCAAGATGGCTGAAGACAAGTCCGTGTCCGCCACGTCCATCAGCGTGGAAACGCTGAACGGCACCGTGCAGCTGTCGGGCTTCGCCAAGTCGCAGACCGAAAAGAACACGGCCGAATCCATCGCACGCAACACCAAGCACGTGCGTGACGTGCGCAACAGCATCGTCGTGCGTCCTTGAGGCCACGCAGGCCCCTGCGGCCTGCGGAGACCTTGCAAACACAGGCTCTTCGGAGCCTGTTTTTGTTTCGCCAACCCCTTGGGTTGCCACAGGCTTGCCGCAAGTGCAATGCAAGATTCGTCACAGGCTCTAAGCTCGCACCATGCAGGTATTCAATTGCGACCAATGCGGTCACCTCGTTTTCTTCGACAGCGTCCAATGCTTGCATTGCGGCGCCAAGCTCGCCTTCCTGCCAGACCAATTGACGATGGCGGCGCTGGTGCCAGCCGTATCGGGCCTGCGTGACGACTCGGACCTGTGGGAGCGGGTCGCGGACTCCGGCAGGGGCAGTGCCCAGCCGCTGTATCGGCTGTGCCACCACCGCACCGCGCACCGCGCCTGCAACTTCGCGCTGCAGGGCGACGACCCCCAGGCCCTGTGCGTCTCGTGCCGGCAGACGCGCATCCTCCCCGACCTGTCGGAGCCCGCCAACCTGCGGCGCTGGAAACAGATCGAACACGCCAAGCGGCAGCTTTACTACACGCTGGCCAAGCTGGGCCTGGAGCCGGCGCCCCCCGGCGAAAGCCCGGCGTTCGAATTTCTGGCCGACCAGCCGGGGTACCCCGTGATCACCGGGCATTCGAGCGGCACCATCACCCTCAACATCGCCGAAGCCGACGATGACGAACGTGCGCGCCGCCGGCTGGCGCTGCACGAGCCCTACCGCACGCTGATCGGCCACCTGCGGCACGAATCCGGGCATTTCTACTGGGACCGGCTCCTGCGCGACCAGGGCAAGCTGGACCACTTCCGTGCCGTGTTCGGCGACGAGCGGCAGGACTACGGCGCGGCGCTGCAGACCTACTACGCCAGCAGTCCGCACCTGCGGGACTGGGGCGACCACCATGTGAGCGCGTACGCCACGGCCCACCCCTGGGAAGACTGGGCCGAGACCTGGGCGCACTACCTGCACATGGTGGATCTGCTGGAAACGGCGTCGAGCTACCGCACCGGGCTTCAGATCCCGAAGCCCAAGGCAGGCGCGCCACGCCGCTTCACGATGAACGACCCGTTCGCCACGCAATCTCCGGATTTCGATGCGATGGTCAGCGAGTGGGTACCGCTCACGCTGCTGCTCAACAGCCTGAACCGCAGCCTGGGCCAGCAGGATGCCTATCCGTTCGCCCTGTCATCCGGGGCGCTCGCCAAGCTGCGTTTCGTGCATGAACTGGTGCAGTCCGCCCGCAACCGCGCACGGCCCGAACCGCTGAAAGCACGGCAAGCCTGACGGCGCCGGCCGCGAACTCGCCTCAGGCGGACTGGGCGCGCACCTTGACGGCCAGGCGTTCGGACACTTCCGGGGAAACGAACTTGTCCACCTCGCCACCCAAGAGGGCGATCTCGCGCACGAAGGTGCTGCTGATGAACTGGAACTTGTCGCTGGGCGTGAGAAAGACGGTTTCCACCTCGGGCATGAGGCTGCGGTTCATGCCGGCCAGCTGGAACTCGTAGTCGAAATCGGTCACGGCGCGCAGGCCGCGCACCATGGCCTTGCCGCCGCGCTCGACCACGAAGTCGCGCAGCAGGCCGGAGAAGGTCTCGACCTGTACCTGCGGATAGCCGCGCACCGCTTCGCGGACCATTTCGATGCGCTCTTCCAGGCTGAACAGCGTCTTCTTGTGGTGCCCTGCCGCCACGGCCACGATGACCCGGCCGAAGAGCTGCGTGGCGCGGCGCACCACGTCTTCATGGCCCAGCGTGATGGGATCGAAGGTGCCGGGATAGATGGCGAGGACGTTCTGGGCCATGGCGTGGTCGCTCCTTTGCGGTCTGGCGGAAGGGGGCACACGCGTTTGGGCGGGCGCAGGGGCGGATTATGCAGCGGGCGGAAAGGCCGCCCCGGCGGCAGTGATGGCCGCGAGCACTACAAGCAAAAAATGCCTCCAGCGCATATTCCACTAGGGCATTATCGCTACAAATTCAATAGCATCACTGTTTTTGAGCAGATGGGCATGCACGCG
>NZ_BAAJYR010000096.1:0-12643 GCF_057546605.1 Acidovorax sp. KPB24-03
CGATCACGCCGCCCCCGAGGCACACCTCGCCGTCGTACAGCACGGCGGACTGGCCCGGGGTGACGGCCCACTGCGCGTCGGGAAATTCCAGCGCGAAGCCGCCGTCCGCCTGCGGATCGATGCGGCAGGGCGCATCGGCCTGGCGGTAGCGCGTCTTGGCCGCCAGCAGGCCGGCGGCGGGCGGCGCGCCGGCCACCCAGCTCGCATCGCCCGCCTGCAGCGTGTGCGACTGCAGCCAGGGGTGGTCATGGCCCTGCACCACGCGCAGCACGTTCTTGTCCAGGTCCTTGCGCGCGACGAACCAGGGGGCGTGGTCCCCGCTGCCCCGCTGCGCGCCCTTTTCCTTCACCCCGCCGATCCCCAGGCCCTGGCGCTGGCCCAGCGTGTAGAAGCTCAGGCCCTGGTGGCGGCCCAGCGTGCGCCCGCGCTCGTCCTGGATCGGCCCCGCCGCATGGGCGATGTAGCGGTTCAGGAACTCGCGAAACGGCCGCTCCCCGATGAAGCAGATGCCGGTGGAGTCCTTCTTCTTGGCATTGGGCAGGCCGATCTCTTCGGCGATGCGGCGCACCTCGGTCTTGTGCAGCTCGCCCACGGGAAACAGCGTCTTCGACAGCTGCGCCTGGTTCAGGCGGTGCAGGAAATAGCTCTGGTCCTTGGACGGGTCCAGGCCCTTGAGCAGTTCGAACAGGCCGCTCCCCGGGTTCTGCCGCACCCGCGCGTAATGGCCGGTCGCGATCTTCTCGGCGCCCAGGCGCATGGCGTGATCCAGGAAGGCCTTGAACTTGATCTCGGCGTTGCACAGCACGTCAGGGTTGGGCGTGCGGCCGGCCTGGTACTCGCGCAGGAACTCGGCGAACACGCGGTCCTTGTACTCGGCGGCGAAGTTCACGTGCTCGATCTCGATGCCGATCACGTCGGCCACGGCGGCCGCATCCACGAAGTCGATGTTGGAGGAGCAGTATTCGCTGTCGTCGTCGTCTTCCCAGTTCTTCATGAAGATGCCGACGACCTCATGGCCCATGGCTTTCAGCAGATGGGCGGTGACCGCGGAATCCACGCCGCCGGACAGGCCGACGACGACGCGGTGCTTGGGGGTTGCTGTCATGGCCGGAATTGTATTTTTTATGCCGCCGCGGCCGGGGGCGTGCCGGCAGAACGCCAGGTGCGCCGCGGGGCATGCGATCCGGCCGGATCTGTTGTGCTATTGAATTAATAGCAACAAGGGCAATCAATCCGACGGCATGGAGGCGATACGGGCCAAAACGCGGCGGTGGCGGGCGCCGTGCGGCCCGCCCGGGTCAGCGCGGCTGCAGCACGCTGGCGTCGGTGTGGATGAGCTCCAGCGGGTAGCGCTTGCCGGCCAGGTAGTCCTCGATGCACTCCATCACCAGCGGGCTGCGGTGGCGGTCCGCGCAGCAGCGGATCTCGTCGAGCGTCATCCACACGGTGCGCACGATGCCGTCGTCCAGCGTGCGCCAGGCATGCACCGGCCCCACCGAGCCGGCGAAGGCAAAGCGCAGGTAGGTGATGTCGTCGCCCGTGCGGGTGCGCGTGAAGCGGTTGAGGTACACGCCCACCAGTGCCGTGGGGGTGAAGTCGCAGGCGGTTTCCTCCAGCACCTCGCGCACGCAGCCGTCGATGGGCGACTCGCCCGGGTCCAGGTGGCCCGCCGGGTTGTTCAACCGCAGCCCGTCGGCCGTGTCTTCTTCCACCAGCAGGAAGCGGCCGTCCTGTTCGATGACGGCGGCCACGGTGACGTTGGGTTTCCAGCGGTTCGGCATGGCGGCCATTATGACGAGAGGGCATGTCAGGCCGTGTAGGGGATGCGCGACACGCGGGCGAGGACGGCGATTCGCCCGGCATCGGTATGGACGGACATCGAAGGGTACGGCCTGCCGATCGCCTGCCGCGCCACCGGTGGCTGACAAGCGGACGCGGCGTTGGCCTCCAAACCTTCTCCTTGGCGTCTGCGCAAGATGGATTGGGTTAGGCTTGCAAAGACATGCCCGCGCACGCGCTCCCGCACCCCGGCGAGTGGCCAGAGGGCTCCCCCGCCCCTTCCCCCATAAAGGATCCCACGATGCAAAACTTCTCCGACCCAGCGCTGACCCGGCGAGACCTGTTCGTCGTGGGGGCCGCCTCGGCTTCTGCGGTGGCCGCCACCGGGGCCGCCGCCCGCACCGCGGCGCCGCTGCCGGCCAAGTCCGGCGCGCTGGCGCCCCAGGGCGAGACGGCCATGCCGGTGCGCATGACCATCAACGGCCAGCAGCACACGCTGTCGCTGGACACCCGCACGACGCTGCTCGACGCCCTGCGCGAGCACCTGCACCTCACCGGCACCAAGAAGGGCTGCGACCACGGGCAGTGCGGTGCCTGCACGGTCATCGTCGATGGCCGCCGCATCAATGCCTGCCTGACCCTGGCGGTGATGCACGAGGGCGCGCAGGTCACCACCATCGAAGGCCTGGGCCAGCCGCAGAAGCTGCACCCGCTGCAGGCCGCGTTCGTCAAGCACGACGGCTACCAGTGCGGCTACTGCACGCCGGGCCAGATCTGCTCGGCCGTGGGGGTGCTGCAGGAAATCAAGGCCGGCATTCCCAGCCATGTGAGCGGCGACCTCACGGCGCAGCCCCTGCTCTCGGCCGACGAGATCCGCGAGCGCATGAGCGGCAACCTCTGCCGATGCGGGGCCTATTCCAACATCCTGGATGCGATCACCGAAGTGGCCACCACGAACGGGAGTGCTGCATGAAGCCATTCACCTACGAACGCGCGGCCTCGGTGCAGGCCGCCGCAGCCGCCGCCGCAGGCAACCCGCAGGCCCGGTTCATCGCAGGCGGCACGAACCTGCTGGACCTGATGAAGCTGCAGATCGAGGCGCCCACGCACCTCATCGACATCAACGGCCTGGGCCTGGACCGCATCGAGCCCGTGCCGGAGGGCGGCCTGCGGATCGGTGCGCTGGTGCGCAACACCGACCTGGCGGCGCATGCCGGCGTGCGGCGCGACTACGGCCTGCTGTCGCGCGCCCTGCTGGCCGGTGCGTCGGGCCAGTTGCGCAACAAGGCGACCACCGCCGGCAACCTGCTGCAGCGCACGCGCTGCCCCTACTTCTACGACACCAACATGCCGTGCAACAAGCGCCAGTCGGGCGCGGGCTGCGCGGCCATCGGCGGCGTCACGCGCCAGCATGCGGTGGTGGGCGCGAGCGAGGCCTGCATCGCCACGCACCCGAGCGACATGGCCGTCGCCATGCGGGCGCTGGATGCGGTGGTCGAGACGGTGCGGGCGGACGGCCAGCCACGCCGCATTCCCATCGCCGACTTCCACCGGCTGCCGGGCAACACCCCGCACATCGAGACCGCGCTCGACGCCGGCGAATTCATCACCGCCGTGACGCTGCCCGCGCCCGTGGGCGGCACCCACATCTACCGCAAGGTGCGCGACCGCTCCTCGTACGCCTTCGCGCTCATTTCCGTGGCGGCCGTGCTGCAAAAGGACGGCACGGGCCGCGTCGCCCTGGGCGGCGTGGCGCACAAGCCCTGGCGCATGGCGTCGGCGGACGCGGCCCTGCCGCAAGGCGCGCAGGCCGCCACGGCGCAGTTGCTGGGCGCGGCGCGCCCCACCCACGAAAACGCATTCAAGGTGGCCCTGGTCGAGCGCACGCTCGCCGGCGTGCTGGCCGAGGCGAAAGGCCAATCATGAAATTCGACACCCCGGCTTCGCACAATGCCATCGACCAGCTCAAGGTGGTCGGCCAGCCGCTGGACCGCATCGACGGCCCGCTCAAGACCAGCGGACAGGCGCGCTATGCCTACGAACAGCACGACGTCGTGGCGCGCCAGGCGTACGGCTACATCGTGGGATCGTCCATCGCCAAGGGGCGGATCGCCTCGATGGACCTGACCGCCGCGCGCGCCGCGCCGGGCGTGCTGGCCATCGTCAATGCCCAGAACGCCGGCAAGCTCGGCAAGGGCAAGATGAACGTCGCCCGCCTGCTGGGCGGCAGCGGCATCGAGCACTACCACCAGGCCGTCGCGCTGGTCGTGGCCGAAACCTTCGAGCAGGCCCGCGCCGCGGCGCATCTGCTGAAGATCGATTACGTCAGCACGCCTGGCGCGTTCGACCTGGCGGCCGAGCGTGGTTCCGCCACCGTGCCCAAGTCCTCCAAGCCCGAGAGCGCGTTCGGCAACTTCGCCGGCCGCTATCCCGAGGCCCCGGTGCGGCTGGATGTCACCTACACCACGCCCGACCACACCCACGCGATGATGGAGCCCTTCGCCTCGCTGGCGGCCTGGGAGGGCGACCACCTCACGGTGTGGCTGTCTAACCAGATGATCGCCTGGACCGCGGGCGACCTGGCCAAGACCCTGGGCCTGGCGCCGGACAAGGTGCGGCTGGTGTCGCCCTACATCGGCGGCGGCTTCGGCGGCAAGCTCTTCCTGCGGGCCGACACCGTGCTGGCCGCGCTGGGCGCGCGCGCGGCAGGCCGGCCGGTCAAGGTGGCGATGCAGCGCCCGCTCATGGCCAACAACGGCACGCACCGGCCCGCGACCATCCAGCGCATCCGCATCGGCGCGGGCCAGGACGGGCGGATCACCGCCATCGGCCATGAAAGCTGGTCCGGCAATCTGCCCGGCGGCGACCCCGAGGACGCCATCGCGCAGACACGGCTGCTGTATGCCGGTGCCCACCGCTACACGGCGCTGCGCATCTCGCAGCTGGACCTGCCCGAGGGCAATGCCATGCGCGCGCCCGGCGAGGCGCCCGGGCTGATGGCGCTGGAGATCGCCATGGACGAAATGGCCGAGCGGCTGGGCATCGACCCCATCGAATTCCGCGTCCTTAACGACACCCAGACCGATCCTGAAAAGCCGGGCCGCAAGTTCTCGCAACGCCAGCTGGTCGAGTGCCTGCGCCTGGGCGCGGAGCGCTTCGGCTGGAGCCAGCGCAGCGCGGCACCGGGCCAGCGGCGCGAGGGCCGGTGGCTGGTCGGCATGGGCTTGGCCGCGGGCTTTCGCAACAACCTGCTGATGAAGTCGGCCGCGCGCGTGCGCCTGGACCGCACGGGGCGCGTGACCGTGGAGAGCGACATGACCGACATCGGCACCGGCAGCTACACCATCATGGGCCAGACGGCCGCTGAGGTGATGGGCGTCGCGCTCCAGCAGGTGGACGTGCGCCTGGGCGATTCCGCCTTTCCGGCCTCGGCCGGCTCGGGCGGCCAGTGGGGCGCCAACAACGCGACGGCCGGCGTGTACGCGGCCTGCATGAAGCTGCGCGAGACGATCGCGCGCAAGCTCGGCGTGGCGCCGGCCGATGCCGTGTTCGCCGATGGCATGGTGCGCGCGGCGGGGCGTTCGGTGCCCTTGGGCGAGGCGGCGGGTGAGGCCGGCCTGGTGGCCGAGGACGCCATCGAATACGGCGACCTCGACAAGCAGTACCAGCAGTCCACTTTCGCCGGGCATTTCGTCGAGGTGGGCGTGGCGGTGGACACGGGCGAAGTGCGGGTGCGCCGCATGCTGGCCGTGTGCGCGGCGGGCCGCATCCTCAACCCCAAGACCGCCCGCAGCCAGGTCATCGGCGCGATGACCATGGGCGTGGGTTCGGCGCTCATGGAAGAGCTGGCCGTGGACAAGCGCCGGGGCTTCTTCGTCAACCACGACCTGGCCGGCTACGAGGTGCCGGTGCATGCCGACATCCCGCACCAGGAGGTCATCTTCCTGCCGGAGACCGACCCCATCTCCTCGCCCATGAAAGCCAAGGGCGTGGGCGAACTGGGCCTGTGCGGCGTCGGCGCCGCCGTGGCCAACGCGGTCTACAACGCCACGGGCGCGCGGGTGCGCGACTACCCCATCACCCTGGACAAGCTGCTGCCGCACCTGCCGGCCCAGGCCTGACGTCGGAGGGAACGCGCCGTGGACAACCTCGATTTCCGGGTGCTGCACACCCTGCTCGACTGGCGCCGCGCGGGGGGGCACGGCTGGCTCGTCACCGTGGTGCGGACGTGGGGCTCGTCGCCCCGGCCCGTGGGCTCCATTCTTGCGCTATCGGACCGCGGCGCGGTCGTGGGCTCCGTCAGTGGCGGCTGCATCGAGGACGACCTGATCGCCCGGTGCTGCACGCCCGGCCGGGACGATGCCCTGCCCCGGGACCCGGCGAAGCCGGTGCTCCTGAAGTACGGCGTGTCCGCCGATGAGGCCCACCGGTTCGGACTGCCCTGCGGCGGCACGCTGGAGTTGCTGGTGGAGCGCGATCCGGCGCTCGACTCGCTGCAGGCCCTGGTCGAGTCGCTGGCCGAGGGCTGCCTGGTGCGCCGCAGCGTGCGGCTCTCCGATGGGGCGGTCACTCTGTCCGAGGCCCGCGGCGCGCAGGCCTTCCATGCGGATGCGCAAACGGTGGACAGCACCTTCGGCCCGCAGTACCGCATGCTGCTGATCGGCGCGGGGCAACTGGCCGAATACCTGGCCACCATGGCCGGCTTCAACGGCTTCGCGGTGACGGTGTGCGACCCGCGGGTGGAGTACCGCGGCGCGTGGTCGGTGCCCGGCACCGCGCTGGCCGATGGCATGCCCGACGACGTGGTGCTGGCCTTCCGCCCCGATCGGCGCAGCGCCGTGATCGCGCTGACGCACGACCCCAAGCTGGACGATCTCGCCCTGCTGGAGGCGCTGAAGACCGATGCGTTCTATGTCGGCGCCATCGGCAGCCGGCGCAACAACGCAGCGCGGCGCCAGCGGCTGGCCGAGCACTTCGACCTGGACGCACCGGCGCTGGCGCGGTTGAAGGGGCCCATCGGCCTGTTCATCGGCAGCAAGACGCCGGCGGAGATCGCCGTGAGCGTCATGGCCGAGGTGTTGAGTGTCCGCAACGGGGTGGCGATCCCGCCGCAGATGCAGGTGGCGCCTGCGAAGGAATGGCTGGCGGGTTGAGGCGTGCCTCTCGCCAGGGGTGATCGGACGGAGCCCTTGCCATGCCCGCGCCACCCTCTGACATGCCCTGCGGCTCACTTTTTGTCGGTGGCCTTCTGGATTTCCGACTGGAACGCGTCGCTGCTGCGAAGGCGCAGGTATTCCTGGTAGGCCTCCTCGTAGGCCTTTGTGTCCAGCCCATACGAACGCGACAACTCTTCATACCGATCGGCTCCCGAACGGCGCCACAGGGCGAGGTCCGCGATCACCTCGGCACGGGACAATCCTTGTTGCCTGGACGCGCCTTCCTGTGCTTGGGATGGCACCGCGAAGGACATGGCAAGGGCCAGCACCGCAGCGGCTGCCGGGAGCATGCCGCGGCGTGCTCCCGATGGGTTCTGGGCGGTCTTCATGGACGACATGGCATGCAATTGGGAATAAGACATTTGAGGTTCTCCAAATCAATCAAGGAATGGGTGGGGCCGCATCAAGCGCGGGTTTTCAAATGGAGCATGGGGTGGTGCTCGTAATGGCCGATTCCTTGTCGGATCAGCGGGTCCCCGGAGGTGAGTGCGGTGATTTCCTGGTCGTCGGCGATTTGAAAGAGCGATACGCCATAACCCCCCGCAGGGTCCATCACGGGACCATGGGCGACGATCAGCCCTTGAGCGAGCAGCTTGTCCAGGTACATCCCGTGTTGCTTCATTCCCTCCTGCTCATCGGCAGACATCGTGGGGAGAAAATCCGCGCGGGGAGGAATGAATTTGCAGAGAAAATATTTCATGGTGTGTTTTCGGTTGGTTTGCCAAACCCCGGTTTTTCCAGTGTCACGCTGTGGTTTTCACGCTTTTCAAAATCGCGCCTTCGAAAATTTTCGGAAGGTAGCTTTGAAGGAACAGAATCATTCCGGTCATCTTCCCCACCGGGTTGCTGAACCTGGGCTCTTTCGTCCCGATCAACCGGGTAATGGTCTGCACCACGGCATCGGGTGCTTCGGCTTCGTCAATGCCCTTTTGCGTCGCTGCATCGGCCTGCCTGCGGTAGGCGTTGTAGTCAGCGATGCGAGCCGTGTTGGCCGCAACGGCGTTGTGGGCCAGATTGGTTTTGAACCAGACGGGTTCCACCATACTGACCTTGATATTGAACGGGTCCAATTCGAACCGCAGGGATTTGAAAAACCCTTGCACCGCGTGTTTGGATGCGGAGTAATAAGACAGGTTGGGTGGGCCGATCAGGCCGACGATGGAACTCACCGTGATGATCTGCCCCCGCTTTTGCTTGCGGAAATGGGGCAGCAAGGCGTTGGTGACCTTGACCGTGCCCCAGAAGTTGGTTTCGAACTGGTCACGGCCCACGGCCACCGAGGTTTCTTCGGCCAAGCCGGTGACCATGTAGCCCGCGTTGTTGACCAATACGTCCAGTTGCTGGGTGTGGGCAAACAGCTGGTCGGTGAATCGCCGGATGGATTCGTCATCATCGATGTCCAGTCGCAGCATTTTGAAAGGCACCTTGCCCGCGTACTTTTCAGGCTCGCGGCTGGTGCCGATCACATTGAAGCCTTGCTGTTGAAGCTGGTTGGCGAGCAGCAAACCGAAGCCGGAGGATGCGCCGGTAATCAAGACAGTCTTTTTCATGGGTGATGTTTTCTGAAAGGGATATGCGGAGCTAAAGAATGGGCAAGGGACGCGAATTCATCGGGTGGTGGAATGAAGCCCCAGCCCCAAGGCGACTGCGTGACCTGTGCAATACAAAACGGTGCTGAACATGGATTCCTTCTAGACACGTGAGGGGATGGACTGGCGATGGCCCGCATGTTAGTATCGATTAAATAGTGAGTCAATACTAAAACGATATGAACATCAAAAAATCTTCCGAAAGTACCTGTCCGATCGCGCGCAGCCTGGATGTCCTGGGTGACGCCTGGACGATGCTGATCCTGCGAGACGCCAATTCCGGACTGACACGCTTTGATCAGTTCAAGAAGAGCCTTGGGATTGCGCCCACCATGCTGACCAAGCGCTTGGCGACACTGACCGACGAAAAGTTGCTGGAAAAGCGGCAGTACTCCGAGCGTCCGCCCCGCGAGGAATACGTTCTGACCCAAGCGGGGCGCGACTACCTGCCGGTGCTTTTCATGATTGGCGCGTGGGGGAGAAAGCACCGGGGCGCAGGCCAACTGGTGCGTTTCCTGGATGCCGAGAACGGAACCGACATCCAGCCCGTCGCCATCGATGCGGTGACGGGAGCCGAAATCGGCACGCGTGCCATCAAGATGGTGAACCCCGAGTAGCAGATGCCGCGTCTCGCTCCGCAAGCGGCTGTGCGGAGTTCAATGACCCGCTCATCCGCCGTGGGGCAATTGGCTGGTCCGGGCTGCGCTGGGTAGTGGCGGTGGCTCTTGCCATCCGCCACGGCATTTTCCAAGGCCTGTCACACCCCCGACAGCCGGCACGCCACGCCCAGCAGTCCGCAGAGCGCCAGCACCGGAATCACACCCCATCGGAGCCGGAACAGGGCCACCGCGGCCAGCACGCCGATGGCGGCCGAGGCGGCGTCGAAGCGGCCTCCCAGGCCCTGCGGCCACAGCACGTGATAGGCGAAGAACACCGCCAGGTTGGCGATCACGCCGACCACGGCGGCGGTGATGCCGGTCAGCGGCGCGGTGAACTTCAGGTTGCCGTGGGTGGACTCGATGAACGGACCGCCCAGCAGGATGAAGACGAACGAGGGCAGGAAGGTGAAGAACGTCACCGCGGTGGCGGCCACGGCGCCTGCCAGGAACAGCGATCCGGGCCCGAAGAGGGCATGGGTCCATCCCCCGACGAAGGCCACGAACGACACCACCATGATGAGCGGGCCGGGCGTGGTCTCGCCCAGCGCCAGGCCGTCGATCATCTGCGTGGCGCTCAGCCAATGGTGGTGGTCGACCGCGCCCTGGTAGACGTAGGGGAGCACGGCGTAGGCGCCGCCGAAGGTCATCAGCGCGGCCTTGGTGAAGAACCACCCCATCTGGGTCAGCACCCCATGCCATCCGAACAGCGCCCAGAGCCCTCCCAGCGCCAGCAGCCACAACCCCGCGCCCACCAGCAGCACCTTGGCAAACCGCGTCCACGAAAACAAGGCGTGGGGCGGCGCGGGCGTGTCGTCGTCGATCAGTGCCGGCCCGGCCGATGCCGTTGCCGCGCCATGGGCGCCACCGGCGGAAAAAGCCTGCGGCGACACCTGGCCGCCCACATGGCCGGCCAACGCCGCGAGCAGCACGATCGCGGGAAACGGCACCTGCAGCGCGAAGATGGCTACAAACGCGGCCACCGCGATGCCCCACAGCCAGCGGTTCTTCAGCGTTCTGCCTCCGATCCGCCAGGCCGCCTGCACCACCAGCGCCGTGACGGCCGGCTTGATGCCGTAGAACACCCCGGCGATCACCGGCATGTCCCCATGCGCCATGTAGAGCCAGGACAGCCCGATGAGGAGGCCCAGCGACGGCAGCACGAACAGCGTGCCGGCGAGGATGCCGCCCCAGGTCCGGTGCAGCAGCCAGCCGAGGTAGGTGGCCAGCTGCTGGGCCTCGGGCCCGGGCAGCAGCATGCAGTAGTTCAGGGCGTGGAGAAAGCGCTTTTCCGAGATCCACCGGCGGCGCTCCACCAGTTCCGCATGCATGAGGGCGATCTGCCCGGCCGGGCCGCCGAAGCTGATGAAGCCGAGCTTCAGCCAGAAAAGCAGGGCCACGGAGAGTGGCAGCGGGTGGGGGCGTGCCGATGCGGCGTCGTCGGGCAAGGCGGTGTCCATGATCGATTCCATGAGAGCTGCCAGCACTTGGACGGGACACCGTCTACCCGGGGCGGGACGGGAGGCTGTGTTCCCGGTGCGCGGATCATAGGGCCGCCGCCGTGGCCGTGGAAGGGCCCGGACGGATCACGGCGCGCGCATGAGCCCGCCGTCCACCCGCAGGCTCTGCCCCGTGATGTAGGCCGCCCCGTCGGAGGCCAGGAAGGCGACCGTGGCGGCGACTTCCTCCACGGTGCCGTAGCGCTGCAGCGGCACGGCGGTGCGCCGCTCTTCCCACACGGGCAGGCTGTCGATCCAGCCGGGCAGCACGTTGTTCATCCGCACGTTGTCGGCTGAGAAGCTGTCGACGAAGATGCGCGTGAACGAGGCCAGCCCGGCGCGCATGACGGACGACGCCGGGAACAGCGCACTGGGCTCCAGTGCCCAGGCCGAGGAGATGTTGACGATCGCCCCGCCGCCCTGCCTTTGCATGAGGGGCGCCACCAGGCGGGTGGGCCGGATCACGTTCAGCAGGTAGGTGTTCATGCCCTCGAGCCACTGTTCGTCGGACAGGTCCAGCAATGGCGCCCGAGGCCCATGGCCGGCGCTGTTGACCAGCACGTCGATGCGGCCCCAGCGCCGGTGGGCCAGGTCCACCAGCCGCCCGATGTCCTCCACCGACTGGTTGGAGCCGGTGACCCCCACGCCCCCCAGCGCCTCGGCGAGCGCCTGCCCTTTCCCGGAAGAGGAAAGGATGCCGATGCGAAAGCCATCGGCGGCCAGCCGGTGTGCGGCCGCCGCCCCCATGCCACTGCCGCCGGCGGTGATGAGCGCCACTTTTTCTACTGCCATTTGTCGGTCCTTGCGTGCCGCCAGTGGCACCTGCAGATTGTTCGACAGCCCAGGCGTTTCGGGGGTATGGAGCCCGGCAGATCGCCTGTCTCGAATCAGTAGAAAATCTGTACCCATGACGCAACCCCTCGGGCGCATGCCCTCGCTCAATGCCCTGCGTGCCTTCGAGGCCACGAGCCGCCACCTCAACTTCCGGCTGGCCGGGCTGGAACTGGGGGTGACGCAAGGCGCCGTGGCGCAGCAGGTGCGGGCCCTGGAGGCGGAACTGGGCCTGAAGCTCTTCGAGCGCCTGCCCCGCGCGCTGGCGCTCACGTCCAACGGCCAGCGCTACATCGTCGGCGTGCGGCGGGCTTTCGAACTGTTGGCCCAGGCCACGGAGAGCCTGGTCCCCCAGCCCCTGCGACTGACCGTGAGCGTGACGCCCACCTTCGCCACCAAATGGCTCATCCCGCGGCTCGACGGCTACACGCGCCAGCACCCAGGCGTCGATCTGCGCATCCTGGCCACGGAGCGGCTGGCGCACTTCCACAACGAGGCGGTGGACCTGGCCGTGCGCTATGGCCGGCCCCCGTTCGGTCCCGGGTTGTCCGCCGATCTGCTGTTCGAGGAATGCCTGGTCGCCGTCTGCAGCCCGCGGTGGGGAGAACGGAGCGCGCAGGCCGGGCGGGCCGGCGATGGCATCGCGCAGGTGCTGCTGCACGATGCGCAGTCGCCATGGGAGACCTACTTCGAGCAGTGCGCGCCGCAGGCCAGGGCGCCTGCGGCGCGCGCCCTGCATTTCAACCAGACCACGCTCGCCATCGATGCCGCCGCCATGGGGCAGGGCTTGGCGCTGGCCCAGCAGGAATTCGTGGCGCCCGATCTGGCGGCCGGGCGGCTGGTGCTGGCCTTTCCCGAGGCCCTGCGCACCGGCGCGGGCTACTACCTCGTGCACCCCCGCAAGCAGCGGCACCCCGAATCGGTCGCACAGGTGCGGCGCTGGCTGCTGGACGGTGCGGGCGGACTGCCGACCGCCCCACCCTCGCTGCGGGACTAACGTCCAGGTTTCGCCACGGCCGTCGGCCGCAGCACCAGCCACAGCGCCGCGGCGATCAGCCCGCCGCCGGCCGCGT
>NZ_BAAJYR010000097.1:0-12586 GCF_057546605.1 Acidovorax sp. KPB24-03
AAAGCGTGAATGTAGGGGTATAGCTCAATTGGCAGAGCGTCGGTCTCCAAAACCGAAGGTTGTAGGTTCGATTCCTACTGCCCCTGCCACTTGATCGTGGCAATCACAAGCCCGCCAGGCCCTGGCGGGCTTCGGTGTCTTGTGGATGCCGAAACTTAAAGTAAGAAACCAGTTAAGTATGGCCACGTCTCAAGTTGAAACTGTTAGTACGGGCGCTGATAAAGCCAAGCTTGCTGCGGTGGTGGCAATTGTTCTTGCAGCGATTGCCGGATTCTATTTGCTTGGAAAGCAAGGGCCGATTGTCCAGTGGGCTGCGTTGCTTGTCGGGCTTGCAATTGCAGTAGCTGTGTTTTTGGTGTCCGAGCCTGGCCGTCAGTTCGTGGGTTTCGCGCAGGATGCCTGGCGTGAAGTCAAGAAGGTTGTCTGGCCCACGCGGAAAGAGACGCTTCAAATGACGGCATACGTTTTTGCGTTTGTTGTCATCATGGCGCTTTTTCTCTGGTTCACCGACAAGACCTTGGAATGGGTTTTGTACGATTTGATTCTGGGGTGGAGAAAGTAATGACGGACGCTATCGAAGTCAGCGGCACTGACGCTGCCAGCCCGGCCACTCCTGTGAATCCTGATTTGCGGTGGTACATCGTTCACGCTTATTCCGGCATGGAAAAGGCGGTTGAGCGCAACATCGTGGAGCGCATCGGTCGCGCTGGCATGCAGCAGAAATTCGGCCGCATTCTCGTTCCGACCGAAGAGGTCGTTGAAATGAAGAATGGTCAGCGCAAGACCACTGAACGTCGACTCTTTCCCGGCTATGTGTTCGTGGAAATGGTCATGGACGATGACACCTGGCACTTGGTCAAGCACACGAACAAGGTGACGGGTTTTGTTGGTGGTGCCAAGAATCGCCCGGCTCCTATTTCTGAAGAAGAAGTTCAGAAGATCGTCAGCCAAATGCAGGAAGGCACGGACAAGCCTCGGCACAAGATTGAATTCATGGTGGGTGAACTGGTTCGGGTTAAAGAAGGTCCGTTCACTGATTTCAATGGCTCTGTCGAAGAAGTCAATTACGAAAAAAGCCGGGTACGCGTTTCCGTGATGATCTTCGGCCGTTCTACCCCCGTAGAGTTGGAATTTGGTCAGGTCGAAAAAACCTGATTGTTTGGATTCGCATTTTTCGACTCGGTGCGAATTGTTTGATGAGTCGTAAACCCCGGGGAGCTGAGGCCACTGGCCTAGGCGCTAATACCCGCAAGGAGTAAACCATGGCGAAAAAAAATCGTCGGTTTTATCAAGCTGCAAGTTCCAGCTGGTAAGGCCAATCCATCCCCACCAATTGGCCCTGCACTGGGTCAGCGTGGTCTCAACATCATGGAGTTCTGCAAGGCGTTCAACGCGCAGACCCAAGGTGTGGAACCAGGTCTGCCACTGCCCGTGGTCATCACGGCATTTGCCGACAAGAGCTTCACCTTCATCATCAAGACGCCGCCTGCGACGACCTTGATCAAGAAGGCCATCAAGCTTGAAAAGGGCTCTGCCAACGCATTGAGCACCAAGGTCGGCAAGATCACTCGTGCGCAGCTCGAAGAGATCGCCAAGACCAAGATGAAGGACATGAACGCTGCCAATGTCGACGCCGCTGTGCGCACGCTGGCCGGTTCCGCTCGCTCGATGGGCGTGACGGTGGAGGGCTTATAAAATGGCCAAGCTGACCAAGAAACAAAAAGCCCTGCAAGGCAAAGTCGACAGCAACAAGCTGTACGCGTTCGCTGACGCCGTCGTGATCGTGAAGGAAGCCGCTACGGCCAAGTTCGACGAATCCATCGATGTGGCCGTTCAGCTTGGCATTGATGCCAAGAAGTCTGACCAAGTGGTTCGCGGCGCCGTGGTGCTGCCGAACGGCACTGGCAAGACGACCCGTGTGGCGGTGTTTGCCCAAGGCGCCAAGGCTGAAGAAGCCAAGGCTGCTGGCGCTGACATCGTTGGCATGGACGACCTGGCCGCGATGGTCAAGGCCGGTGACATGCCTTTCGACGTGGTGATCGCCGCCCCCGACGCCATGCGCGTTGTGGGTACGCTGGGTCAAATCCTCGGCCCACGCGGTCTGATGCCAAACCCCAAGGTGGGCACTGTGACGCCTGACGTCGCTACGGCCGTGAAGAACGCCAAGGCAGGTCAAGTGCAATTCCGCGTCGACAAGGCCGGTATCGTGCACAGCACGATCGGCCGCCGCTCGTTCGACAACGACAAGCTTCAAGGCAACTTGGCTGCGTTGATCGAAGCGCTGACCAAGGCCAAGCCTGCAACCAGCAAGGGCGTGTACCTGCGCAAGGTGGCTGTGTCTTCCACGATGGGCCTGGGTGTCCGCGTGGATACGCAATCCATCGCAGCGTAATTGCAAGAAATCTTCGAATCCATCCCCGGATGGGTTTGATGTGGTGGGCTGCGGCTGCTTCGGTCGCCGCAGGCCATCCAAGACCGTTGGTGCGCGAACCGGTCGCGCTTAAATCCATAGTGATGCCAACGCAGATGGCGATCCCGCTGCAGATGGAAAATTTTCCTGAACAGTTGGTCGCTGCAACAAGAGCGTGTATGAGGCCTGTGCCGAGTGCGCATTTTAAGGAGTAGACCTTGAGTCTTAATCGCAGTGAGAAAGAAGCGGTCATCAGTGAAGTGACCAGCCTCGCCGCTAAAGCTCAAACGCTTGTGATCGCGGAGTACCGTGGCATCACGGTCGCCGACATGACCAAACTGCGTGTTGATGCTCGCAGCAAGGGCGTGACCCTGAGTGTTCTGAAGAACACCCTGGCTCGCCGTGCTGTGGCTGGCAGCGCGTTTGACGTGGTGGCAGACCAGATGACCGGTCCGCTGATCTATGGCTTCTCCGAAGACGCTGTGGCCGCCGCTAAGGTGGTGGCCGATTTCGCGAAGACCAACGACAAGTTGGTGATTCGCGGTGGCGCTTTCGGTGGCAAAGCCCTGGATATCAACGGCGTTAAGCAACTGGCTAACATTCCTCCCAAGGAAGTTCTGTTGGCTCAGATTTGCGGCTTGCTTATGTCCCCCATTTCGCGTACGGCCGTTGTGCTGGGCGCGTTGGCGGCCAAAAAAAGGCGAAGGCGCTGCCGAAACGGCCGCCGAACCTGTCGCGGCTTGATTGCCCGGCAGACAACCAACCAATTGTTAGGAAATAAAAATGGCATTCGATAAAGACGCATTTTTTGACCGCGCTGGACAGCATGACGGTTCTGGAACTCAATGAGCTGGTGAAGGCCATTGAAGAAAAGTTTGGCGTGAGCGCAGCCGCTATGGCCGCTCCTGCTGCTGGCGGCGGCGGCGGTGCTGCTGCAGCTGCAGAAGAGCAAACGGAATTCAACGTGGTGCTGACCGAAGCCGGCGCCAACAAGGTGTCCGTGATCAAGGCCGTGCGCGAAATCACCGGCCTGGGTCTCAAGGAAGCCAAGGATCTGGTGGACGGCGCTCCGAAGAACGTCAAGGAAGGCATTGCCAAGGCCGACGCCGAAGCTGCCGTCAAGAAGCTGGTGGAAGCTGGCGCCAAGGCTGAACTCAAGTAATTCGCCTGGATTCCAGGGCTGGGGGCTCCGCAAGGGCTCCCAGCCTTTGGTGCTTATGGGGTTCACGCCCAGAGCGCACCAGAAAGCAGTGCCCACGCCACTGCTTTCTAGTGTCTTCTGACCATCCCGACAGCAGAAGATACCTTGGTTCGGGTGATGTGCAACGCATCGCCGTCCGCCATGGTTGGTAGTGGCCAACCGCCAAGCCTGCAAGGAAGCGCCCTTGCAGGTCAGTCGTCGAAGACCCAGGACTCATGTCTTTGCCCGGAGATCTCATGGCCTATTCCTATACCGAACGCAAGCGGATTCGCAAAAGTTTCGGCAGCCGCGACAGCGTGCTGGAAGTCCCTTACCTGCTGCAGATGCAGAAGGACGCATACACCGCGTTCCTGCAAGCTGACAAAGCCCCCCAGAAAAGAACCGTAGAAGGCTTGCAGGCCGCGTTCGACGCTGCTTTCCCGATCGTCTCGCACAATGGGTTTGTCGAGATGAAGTTCATCGAGTACAACCTCGCCAAGCCGGCATTCGATGTGCGTGAATGCCAGACCCGTGGTTTGACTTTTGCCTCGGCCGTGCGGGCCAAGGTGCAGTTGATCATCTATGACCGCGAGTCCTCCACGTCGCAGTCCAAGGTCGTCAAGGAAGTGAAGGAGCAAGAGGTCTACATGGGCGAGGTGCCTTTGATGACCGACAAGGGCTCGTTCATCATCAACGGCACGGAACGTGTGATCGTTTCGCAGCTGCACCGCTCGCCCGGCGTGTTCTTCGAGCACGACAAGGGCAAGACCCACAGCTCGGGCAAGCTGCTGTTCTCGGCGCGCATCATTCCCTACCGCGGTTCGTGGCTGGACTTCGAGTTCGATCCGAAGGACATCCTGTATTTCCGTGTGGACCGCCGCCGCAAGATGCCGGTCACGATCCTGCTGAAGGCCATCGGCCTGAACCCCGAATCGATCCTGGCGAACTTCTTCGTCAACGACAACTTCCGCCTGATGGACAGCGGCGCGCAGATGGAGTTCGTCTCCGACCGCCTGCGTGGCGAAGTGGCACGTTTCGACATCACCGACAAGTCGGGCAAGGTGGTCGTGGCCAAGGACAAGCGCGTCACGGCCCGCCACACCCGCGAACTGGAGCAGTCCGGCACCACGCACATCAGCGTGCCCGAAGACTTCCTGATCGGCCGCGTGGTGGCGCGCAACATCGTCGACGGCGACACCGGCGAAATCATTGCCAAGGCCAACGAAGAGCTGACCGAAGCGCTGCTCAAGAAGCTGCGCTCCGCCGGCGTGCAGGACCTGCAAGTCATCTACACGAACGAACTCGACCAGGGCGCCTACATCTCGCAGACGCTGCGCATCGACGAAACGGTGGACGAATTCGCTGCGCGCGTGGCGATCTACCGCATGATGCGCCCCGGCGAGCCGCCGACGGAAGACGCGGTGCAGGCCTTGTTCCAGCGCCTCTTCTACAACCCCGACACGTACGACCTGTCGCGCGTGGGGCGCATGAAGTTCAACGCCAAGATCGGCCGCGACGAATCCACCGGCCCGATGGTGCTCTCCAACGAAGACATCCTGGCCGTGGTCAAGATCCTCGTGGACTTGCGCAACGGCAACGGCGAAGTCGATGACATCGATCACCTGGGCAACCGCCGCGTGCGTTGCGTGGGTGAGTTGGCCGAGAACCAGTACCGCACCGGTCTGGCACGTATCGAGAAGGCCGTGAAGGAGCGTCTGGGCCAGGCCGAACAAGAGCCGCTGATGCCGCACGACCTGATCAACTCCAAGCCGATTTCTGCGGCGCTCAAGGAGTTCTTCGGTGCGTCCCAGCTGTCGCAGTTCATGGACCAGACCAACCCGCTGGCCGAAATCACCCACAAGCGCCGCGTATCGGCCCTTGGCCCGGGTGGTCTGACCCGCGAGCGTGCCGGTTTCGAAGTGCGCGACGTGCACGTGACCCACTATGGCCGCGTGTGCCCGATCGAAACGCCGGAAGGCCCGAACATCGGGCTGATCAACTCGCTGGCCCTGTACGCCCGCCTGAACGAGTACGGTTTCATCGAAACCCCGTACCGCCGTGTGGTGGACGGCAAGGTGACCGACCAGATCGATTACCTCTCCGCCATCGAAGAAGGCAAGTATGTGATCGCCCAGGCGAATGCCACGCTCGACAAGGAAGGCCGCCTCACGGGCGACCTGGTGTCGGCACGTGAAAAGGGCGAGTCGACCTTGCTGAGCGCCGAGCGTGTGCAGTACATGGACGTGTCGCCTGCACAGATCGTGTCGGTGGCCGCCTCGCTCGTGCCGTTCCTCGAGCACGACGATGCGAACCGCGCACTGATGGGCGCCAACATGTCCCGCCAGGCCGTGCCCGTGCTGCGTCCGGAAAAGCCCATGGTGGGCACCGGCATCGAGCGCGTGGCTGCCGTGGACTCGGGCACCGTGGTGACCGCCAACCGCGGCGGCGTGGTGGACTATGTGGATGCGACCCGCATCGTGGTCCGCGTGAACGACGCGGAAGCGGTGGCCGGTGAAGTGGGCGTGGACATCTACAACCTCATCAAGTACCAGCGTTCCAACCAGAACACCAACATCCACCAGCGCCCCATCGTCCAGAAGGGCGATGTGCTGGCCAAGGGGGATGTGATCGCCGACGGCGCATCGACGGACTTCGGCGAAATCGCCATCGGCCAGAACATGCTGATCGCGTTCATGCCCTGGAACGGCTACAACTTCGAAGATTCGATCCTGATCTCCGAACGCGTCGTGGCAGAAGATCGCTACACCTCGATCCACATCGAGGAACTGGTGGTCATGGCCCGCGACACGAAGCTGGGCGCCGAAGAAATCACGCGCGACATTCCGAACCTGTCGGAACAGCAGCTGAACCGCTTGGACGAGTCCGGCATCATCTACGTGGGTGCCGAAGTGCAGCCCGGCGATACGCTGGTGGGCAAGGTCACGCCGAAGGGCGAGACCACGCTGACGCCCGAAGAGAAGCTGCTGCGCGCCATCTTCGGCGAGAAGGCCTCCGACGTGAAGGACACCTCGCTGCGCGTGGACCAGGGCTCGCAAGGCACTGTGATCGACGTGCAGGTGTTCACCCGCGAAGGCATCCAGCGCGACAAGCGCGCCCAGCAGATCATCGACGACGAACTCAAGCGCTTCCGCCTGGACCTGAACGACCAGCTGCGCATCGTGGAAGCCGACGCGTTCGACCGGATCGAAAAGCTGCTGAACGGCCGCGTGGCCAACGGCGGCCCGCAAAAGCTGGCCAAGGGCACGAAGATCGACAAGGCCTACCTGGCCTCCGTCGAGAAGTTCCACTGGTTCGACATCCGCCCGGCGGAAGACGAAGTGGCCACGCAGCTGGAATCGATCAAGAACTCGCTGGAGCAGACGCGCCACAGCTTCGATCTGGCTTTCGAGGAAAAGCGCAAGAAGCTCACGCAAGGCGACGAGCTGCCTGCGGGCGTGCTGAAGATGGTCAAGGTGTACCTGGCCGTCAAGCGCCGCCTGCAGCCCGGCGACAAGATGGCCGGCCGCCACGGCAACAAGGGTGTGGTGTCCAAGATCGTCCCGGTCGAAGACATGCCCTACATGGCCGACGGCACCCCTGCCGACATCGTGCTGAACCCGCTGGGCGTGCCATCGCGCATGAACATCGGACAGGTGCTCGAAGTGCACTTGGGCTGGGCCGGCAAGGGCATCGGCCAGCGCATCGGCAACATGCTGCAGGAGCAGGCCAAGGCGGCCGACATGCGCAAGTTCCTCGAAGAGGTGTACAACTCGCGCGGCCGCAAGGAAGACCTGTCGCAGTTCAACGACGATGAACTGATGGCCATGGCCGGTCACCTCACCAACGGCGTGCCGTATGCCACCCCGGTGTTCGACGGCGCTTCGGAAGAAGAGATCAAGGACATGCTCAAGATCGCCTATCCGGACGACATCGCCGAGCGCAAGGGCCTGACCTCCGCACGCACGCAGGCTTACCTGTTCGACGGCCGCACCGGCGAGCGCTTCGAGCGCCCGACCACCATCGGCTACATGCATTACCTGAAGCTGCACCATTTGGTGGACGACAAGATGCATGCCCGCTCCACGGGTCCTTACTCGCTCGTCACGCAGCAGCCTCTGGGCGGCAAGGCCCAGTTCGGTGGCCAGCGCTTCGGGGAAATGGAAGTGTGGGCGCTGGAAGCCTATGGCGCCGCTTACGTGCTGCAGGAAATGCTGACCGTGAAGTCCGACGACGTGCAGGGCCGTACCAAGGTGTACGAGAGCATCGTCAAGGGCGAACACGCCATCGAGGCCGGCATGCCGGAATCGTTCAATGTGCTGGTCAAGGAAATCCGTTCCCTGGGCCTGGACATCGAACTCGAACGTTCTTAATCGAAGGGACTAGGTTTATGAAGTCACTACTCGACCTGTTCAAGCAATTCACCCCGGACGAGCATTTCGATGCCATCCGCATCGGCATGGCGTCGCCCGAAAAGATCCGTTCGTGGTCTTTCGGCGAAGTGAAGAAGCCCGAGACCATCAACTACCGCACGTTCAAGCCCGAGCGCGACGGTCTGTTCTGCGCCAAGATTTTTGGTCCCATCAAGGACTACGAATGCCTGTGCGGCAAGTACAAGCGCCTCAAGCACCGCGGTGTGATCTGCGAGAAGTGCGGCGTTGAAGTCACGCAGACCAAGGTGCGCCGCGAGCGCATGGGCCACATCGATCTGGCCGCGCCTTGCGCCCACATCTGGTTCCTGAAGTCGCTGCCATCGCGTCTGGGCTTGGTGCTGGACATGACGCTGCGCGACATCGAGCGCGTGCTGTACTTCGAAGCGTATGTGGTGACCGACCCCGGCATGACCCCGCTGAAGAAGTTCAGCATCATGTCCGAGGACGACTACGACGCCAAGCGCAAGGAATACGGTGACGAGTTCATCGCCAAGATGGGCGCGGAAGGCATCAAGGACCTGCTCGAAGCCATCGATATCGACCTCGAAATCGAAAAGCTGCGCGGCGATCTGACCGGCTCCGAAGTCAAGGTCAAGAAGAACGCCAAGCGCCTGAAGGTGCTGGAAGCCTTCAAGAAGTCCGGCATCAAGCCCGAGTGGATGGTGCTGGACGTGCTGCCCGTGCTGCCGCCGGACCTGCGTCCGCTGGTGCCGCTGGACGGTGGCCGCTTCGCGACCTCCGACCTGAACGACCTGTATCGCCGCGTCATCAACCGCAACTCGCGCCTGCGCCGCCTGCTGGAGCTGAAGGCCCCGGAAATCATCGCGCGCAATGAAAAGCGCATGCTGCAGGAAGCCGTCGATTCGCTGCTGGACAACGGCCGCCGTGGCAAGGCCATGACGGGCGCGAACAAGCGCGCCCTCAAGTCGCTGGCCGACATGATCAAGGGCAAGAGCGGCCGCTTCCGCCAGAACTTGCTGGGCAAGCGCGTGGACTACTCCGGTCGTTCCGTGATCACCGTGGGTCCGACGCTCAAGCTGCACCAGTGCGGTCTGCCCAAGCTGATGGCGCTGGAGCTGTTCAAGCCTTTCATCTTCTCGCGCCTGGAAGCCATGGGCATCGCGACGACGATCAAGGCCGCCAAGAAGGAAGTCGAATCCGGCACGCCGGTGGTGTGGGACATCCTGGAAGAGGTCATCAAGGAACACCCGGTCATGCTGAATCGTGCGCCCACGCTGCACCGTTTGGGCATCCAGGCGTTCGAGCCCATCCTGATCGAAGGCAAGGCCATCCAGCTGCACCCGCTCGTCTGCGCGGCCTTCAACGCCGACTTCGACGGTGACCAGATGGCCGTTCACGTGCCGCTGTCCGTGGAAGCGCAGATGGAAGCCCGCACGCTGATGCTGGCCTCCAACAACGTGCTGTTCCCGGCCTCTGGCGAGCCCTCCATCGTCCCGTCGCAAGACGTGGTGCTGGGCCTGTACTACGCCACCCGCGATCGCATCAACGGCAAGGGCGAAGGCCTGGTGTTCGCCGACACCGGCGAAGTGCAGCGCGCTCTCGATGCCAACGAGGTCGAACTGGCCGCGCGCATCACGGTGCGTCTGACCGAGTGGACCAAGGACAAGGAAACGCGTGAATTCGTGCCTTCCACGTCGCTGGTGGAAACGACCGCCGGCCGTGCGCTGCTGTCCGAGATCCTGCCCAAGGGCCTGCCCTTCAGCAACATCAACAAGGCGCTGAAGAAGAAGGAAATCTCCAAGCTCATCAACGTGAGCTTCCGCAAGTGCGGCCTGAAGGAGACGGTGGTCTTCGCCGACAAGCTGCTGCAGAACGGTTTCCGCCTCGCCACGCGCGCCGGTATTTCCATCTGCGTGGACGACATGCTGGTGCCGCCGCAAAAGGCCGGGATCATCGAGCGTTCCGAGAAGGAAGTGAAGGAGATCGAACAGCAGTACGTGTCCGGTCTGGTGACGGCTGGCGAACGCTACAACAAGGTGGTGGACATCTGGGGCAAGGCCGGCGACGAAGTGTCGAAGGTCATGATGGCGCAGCTGGCCAAGCAAAAGACCACCGACCGCCACGGCAACGAGGTGGACCAGGAGTCGTTCAACTCCATCTACATGATGGCCGACTCCGGCGCCCGCGGCTCCGCAGCGCAGATTCGCCAGCTGGCCGGCATGCGCGGCCTGATGGCCAAGCCGGACGGCTCCATCATCGAGACCCCCATCACGGCCAACTTCCGTGAAGGCCTGAACGTGTTGCAGTACTTCATCTCCACCCACGGTGCCCGTAAGGGCCTGGCGGATACGGCGCTGAAGACGGCCAACTCGGGCTACCTCACCCGCCGTCTGGTGGACGTGACGCAGGATCTCGTGGTGACCGAAGAAGACTGCGGCACCTCCAATGGCTCGCTGATGCGCGCCATCGTCGAGGGCGGTGAAGTCATCGAATCGCTGCGCGACCGCATCCTGGGCCGTACCACGGCCGACGAAGTGCTGCACCCCGAAACGCGCGCAGTGCTGGCCCCTGCCGGCCAGATGCTCGACGAAGACCTCATCGAGGAACTCGAAGTCGCCGGCGTGGACGAGGTGAAGGTGCGCACGGCGCTGACCTGCGAAACCCGCTATGGCCTGTGCGCCAAGTGCTACGGACGCGATCTGGGCCGCGGCGGCCTGATCAACCTCGGCGAAGCCGTGGGGGTGATCGCTGCCCAGTCCATCGGCGAACCCGGCACGCAGCTGACCATGCGCACGTTCCACATCGGCGGCGCCGCTTCGCGCGCTGCCATTGCATCGAGCGTGGAGGCCAAGTCCAATGGCGTGATCGGCTTCAACGCCACGATGCGCTACGTGAGCAACACCAAGGGCGAGCTGGTGGTGATCGCCCGTTCCGGCGAGATCGTCATCCATGACGAACACGGCCGCGAGCGCGAGCGCCACAAGGTGCCGTACGGTGCGACGCTGGCGGTCAAGGCCGACCAGACGGTCAAGGCCGGCACCATCCTCGCCAACTGGGACCCGCTGACCCGCCCGATCATCACGGAGTTCGCCGGCCAGGTGAAGTTCGAGAACGTCGAGGAAGGCCTCACGGTCGCCAAGCAGGTGGACGATGTGACGGGTCTGTCCACGCTGGTCGTGATCGATCCGAAGCGCCGCGGCTCCGCCAAGGTGGTGCGCCCGCAGGTCAAGCTGATCGACGCGCAAGGCCAGGAAGTGAAGATCCCCGGCACCGACCACTCGGTGACCATCGGCTTCCAGATCGGCTCGCTGATCCAGGTGCGCGATGGCCAGGACGTGGGCCCCGGCGAAGTGCTGGCGCGGATTCCGGTCGAAGGCCAGAAGACCCGCGACATCACCGGCGGTCTGCCCCGCGTGGCCGAACTGTTCGAAGCGCGCTCGCCCAAGGACAAGGGCATGCTGGCCGAGATCACCGGTACGGTGTCCTTCGGCAAGGAAACCAAGGGCAAGGTGCGCCTGCAGATCACCGATCCGGACGGCAAGGTCTGGGATGAACTGATCCCCAAGGAAAAGAACATCCTGGTGCACGAAGGCCAGGTCGTGAACAAGGGCGAGTCCGTGGTGGACGGCCCGGCCGATCCGCAGGACATCCTGCGCCTCCTGGGCATCGAAGAGCTGTCGCGCTACATCGTCGATGAAGTGCAGGACGTGTACCGCTTGCAGGGCGTGAAGATCAACGACAAGCACATCGAGGTGATCGTTCGCCAGATGCTGCGCCGCGTCGTGGTCGAGGCCCCGGGCGAGTCCAACTACATCGCCGGCGAGCAGGTCGAGCGTTCGGAGATCCTGAACACGAACGAGGCGCTGCAGGCCGCAGGCAAGATCCCTTCGACGTACAGCAACGTGCTGCTGGGGATCACCAAGGCTTCGCTGTCGACCGATTCCTTCATCTCGGCCGCTTCCTTCCAGGAAACGACCCGCGTGCTCACCGAGGCTGCCATCATGGGCAAGCGCGACGAGCTGCGTGGCCTGAAGGAAAACGTCATCGTGGGTCGCCTGATCCCTGCCGGTACCGGCCTGGCCTACCACCAGGCGCGCAAGGCCAAGGAAGCCATGGACGACGCCGAGCGCCGCGCCATCGCCGATGCCGAAGCCGCTGAAATGGCTGCCACGACCGAAGACTCGTCCGACGTCGAAAGCACCACCAGCCTGGGCGATGCCACGGCCCAATAAGCCACGGTACGCTCCCTGAAACGCTCCCGCTCTGCGCTTTGGCAGACCGGGAGCGTTTTCTTATCCGTCTTCTCTTTTTTTTGCGCCGAGCCCGCGGACCCCTGCGGGCTCGGCAGATGCAATGCTGTCCTCCTGGATCTTTCTTGCCCTGCTGCTGTTCTGGGCCGTGGGTGCCTACAACCGGATCGTGCGATTGCGCTCGGCCGCCATCCAGGCCTTCGGTGGCCTGGACGCACACCTCATGCGCATGATGGCCATGCTGGGTGAATACGAGGCTGCGCAGGGTCCCGCGCCCGCGGCCCATGCCGATGCGCGGGCGGCGCTGTGGGCCGCCACCACCCAGTTCGGCGCGTCGCTGGCCGTAGCGCGGGGC
>NZ_BAAJYR010000098.1:0-12362 GCF_057546605.1 Acidovorax sp. KPB24-03
CCCCCGATTTCGAAGAAGTTGTCATGGCGCCCCACGCGCTCCAGCCCCAGCACCTGCCCCCAGATCTGCGCCAGCGCCTGCTCCACCTCCCCTCGCGGCGCCTCGTACTCCCGCGCCCTCAGGCCTTCTTGCTCCCCCGCCCCCTCCATCCCCATCTGCCCCAGCGCCTTGCGGTCCACCTTGCCGTTGCCGTTCAGCGGCAACCCCTCGGCCACCACCACCACCGCCCCCGGCACCATGTACTCCGGCAGCCCCTGCCCCAGCCGCCTCCTCAGCGCCCCCAGCTCGATCGCCTGCCCCGCCTGCGGCGACACGTACGCCACCAGCCTCGCACCGCTGTCGCGCTCCTGCACCAGCACCACCGCCTCCCTCACCTCGGGCTGCGCCAGCAACTGCGCCTCGATCTCCCCCAGCTCGATCCGGAACCCCCGGATCTTCACCTGGTGGTCAATGCGCCCCAGGTATTCCAGCTCCCCGCCCGCGCTCCAGCGCACCCGGTCCCCCGTGCGGTACAGCCGCTGTCCCCCCTCCGCAGCGATGAAGCGCTGCGCGGTGAGCGCCGCCTGCCCCAGGTACCCCCGCGCCAGCCCCTCGCCCGCCACGTACAGCTCGCCCGGCAGTCCGATGGGCACAGGCTGCAGCGAGCTGTCCAGCACGCGCAGCCCCAGGTCCGGGATGGCCACGCCCACGGGGCTGCGCGCCGCCTCCAGGTCGCCCGCGTCACGGGCCGGTAGGTGACGTGCACGGTGGTCTCGGTGATCCCGTACATGTTGATGAGCCGCGGCTGGGCATCGCCCCAGTGCTCGATCCATTTCCTGAGCCGCTGCGGCTCCAGGGCCTCGCCCCCGAAGATCACCCAGCGCAGCGCCAGCCCGCTCTCGTAGGCCTCTTGCTGCTCCATGAGCTGACCGAAGGCCGAGGGGGTCTGGTTGAGCACGGTGACCTGCTGCTCGCGCAGCAGCTGCACGAAGTCCTGCGGCGAGCGGCTGACCCAGTACGGCACGATGACGAGCCGCCCCCCGGTGCACAGGGCACCGAAGATCTCCCACACGGAGAAGTCGAAGGCGTAGGAGTGAAACAGCGTCCAGGTGTCCTCAGGCCCGAAGTGGAACCACGGCTGGGTGGCATCCAGCAGCCGCGTGGCGTTGCGGTGGCTCAGCTGCGCGCCCTTGGGCCGCCCGGTGGAGCCCGAGGTATAGATGACGTAGGCCAGCCCCTCGGGGTGCACGGCGATGCCGGGGTTGCTCCCAGCCTCACCTTGCCAATCCAGGGTGTCCAGCTCCAGGGTGGGCAGGCCTTCGGCCCAGGCGAGCGATCCGCGCAACGCACTGTGGGTGAGCACCAGGGCCACGGCGCTGTCCTGCGCCATGTAGGCCAGGCGATCGGCTGGGTACTGCGGGTCCAGGGGCACGTAGGCCCCCCCGGCCTTGAGGATGGCGAGCATGCCAACGACCGTCTCCAGGCCCCGCTCCAGCGCCAGGCCCACCCGGACCTCGGGGCCCACGCCGCGACCGATGAGCTGGTGCGCCAGTTGGTTGGCCTGGCGGTTGAGCTCTCCGTAGCTCAGCTGCCGATCGCCCAGCACCAGGGCAACGGCATCCGGCTGCGCCCGCGCATGGCGCTCTATCCGCGCATGCAGGGAGCCCTCCCCCATCGGCTCAGCCACCAACGCAGGCTCTCCCCACCCCTGCAGTCGCTCTCTCTCACGAACATCCAACAGGTCCAGCTCTCCCAGCAGCCCATCGGGATGGTCCGCCAGGGCCTCCAGTACCCGCACAAAGCCTGCACGCAGCCGCTGTGCCGTGTCCGGGCCGAACAGGTCGGTGTTGTATTCGAGCCGGGCATGGATCTGACCGGCATCCAGAACCGCGTTGAGCGACAGGTCCACCTTGGCGCCGGCCGGGCCGGCATCGATGAACTCCGCGCGCGCTCCGTGCAAGTCCAGCACCAGCGAAGGGTCGGCCACCTGCCAGCTGAACATCACCTGGAACAGCGGGTTGCGTCCGCCTTCTCGGCCCGCTTTGCGGCTGGCCAGCAAGGCTTCGAGCGGCAGATCGGCATGCTCCAGCGCAGCCAGGGCATCGGCCCGGACCTGGCGGCAGATCTGGCGCAGGGTCTGCTGCGGCGACAGCCGGACGCGGAAAACCTGCGTGTTGACGAAAAAGCCCAGCAGATCGCGCAGCGATTCGCGGTGCCGCCCGGCATTGGGCACGCCCACCCCGAAATCGGTCTGCCCGCTGTAGCGGCACAGCAGCATCTGCCAGGCGGCCAGCAACACCATGAAGGGGGTGCAACGCTCGGCGCGGCACAGCCTCAGGAGGCGCTCGCACAGCGCCGGTTCCAGCGTGAAGTTCAGCGATTCGCCGCGAAAGCTCTGCCCCGCCGACCTCACACCATCCAGGGGCAATTCCAGCGCCGGAACGTGCGGGCCCAGATGGGCATTCCAGTGGTCCAACTGGCGCGCAAAACCGCCGCTGTCCAGCTGCGCTCGCTGCCAGACGGCGAAGTCACCGTACTGCAGAGGCAGGGCAGGCAGGTGCACCGGGCCCGGGCTTCGCAGGGCTTGCCCATAGGCCATCCCCAAGTCGCGCGCCAGGATGGGATTGGAGGCCGCGTCCGTCACGATGTGGTGCAGGCAGACACCGAGCAGGTGCCGTTGATCGCCCAGGTGCACGAGGCGCGCCACCAGCGCGGGCGCACGACCCAATTCGAAAACATGCGATGCGAGTCCACTGGCCAGCTCGGCCATGACGGCGTCGGCAGGCTCGGCCGCACGGTCGGTCGCATCGATGCACTCGAGTTGGAACGGCACCTGCGGCCGCACCGTCTGCCAAGGCACGCCGTCCCGTTCGATGAAGGCCGTGCGCAGGATCGCATGCCTGGCAAGCACGGCCTGGAAGGCGCGCTCCAGGGCATCGGCATCGAGCGGGCCGTCGATCTTCAGCACCCGGGGCAGGTTGTACGCCGTCATGCCGGGCACGAGGCATTGGAGGAACCACAGTTGCTCCTGCGCGCAGGACAGGGGAATGTCGTCGCCCGCGCGAGTGAACGGGACGATGTCGCCATCCTCCACGTCCTGCAGTGGCAGGATGCGAAGCGCCTGCGGGGCGGCGGCGCGGGACGGGGCGGCGGTTGCGATGGCATCCATGGTGTCTTCGTTTTTAAGGCGATGGGGACTCATGCGTGAACCGTCGCGGGTGCGTCGGCTCCTTCGCCACGGTACGGCTCAGCCTTCGGGGCCGCGGCACCTGCCGCTCGCTGCGCCTGGGCCCGCTGCTCCAACTGAGCGGCCCGGTCGCCTTCGCCCTGCCGCAGCGCCGCCGCCAGCGCCGAGATGCTGGGGTGGTCGAACACCAGGCCCGGTGCCACCTCCAGTTGCAGCAGCTTGCGGATGCGCGCCACCAGCTTGATCACGAGCAGCGAATGCGCCCCCAGGTCGAAGAAATCGTCGTCCACGCCGATGGCATCCCTTTGCAGAAGCTGGGCCATGGCGTCGGCCAGCAAATGCTCCAGAGCATCGCGCGGTGGACGGGACTGAACGCCATCGCCGCCACTGGCAGCCAGGGCCTCCAGCGCGACGCGATCGATCTTGCCGTTGGGAAGCCGGGGAAACTGTGCCAGGACCACGCAGCGCGTGGGCACCATGGCGGAAGGCAAGCGGGCGGCCACATGGTCACGCAAGGCCGCCGCCATGGCCTGCAGCGCAGGGTTGTGGGCCACGGCGAACGCCACCAGTTCCGATGCACCGCCTTCGCCCGGCCGCGCAAACACCGTGGCCTGCGCCACGTTCGGGTGCGACAGCAACGCGGCCTCCACCTCGGCGGGCTCGACACGAAAGCCCCGGATCTTGATCTGGTGGTCGGCACGCCCCGCCAGCCGGATGCCACCGCCGGGCAGTCGCCAGGCCAGGTCGCCGGTGCGGTAGAGGCGCTCACCCGGATTGAAGGGGTCCTCGATGAACGCATCGCCGCCCGCCTCACGGTGCAGGTAACCGCAGCACAACTGCGCGCCCCCGATGAAGACCATGCCCCGCCCCCCCTGCGGAACCATCTGCAGGTGTTCGTCGAGCACATGGATGCGGTTGTTGGCCAGCACGCGGGTGAGCGGCAAGGCGGCTCCACCCAGCGTGGCGCCGGATCCATGGGCATGCACCATCACGCCCACAGTGGCCTCGGTCGGGCCGTAGTGGTTGTAGATGCAGCACTGTGGTGCCAGGCGCGCGATGCGCTCCAGCAGGGCGCTGGGCGTGGACTCCCCGCCGAGCACCAAGGTGCGCGGCAGCACCGGCGCTTCGTGCTCGAGCAGCGCCTCCAGGTGCGACGGGACCATCTTGATGGCATCGATCTGGCGCTGCGCCATGAAGGCCGCGAACGCCTGCGCATCTTCGATCTCGTTCTTCTCGGCAATGACCAGGCAGGCGCCGTTGAACAGCGCTCCGAACAAAGCGGTGTTGCCCAGGTCCGCCACCACCGAGCTGGTCAGCGCCCAGCGCCGGCACCGCCCCAGGTCCATCGCCTGCGTGGCACTGGCCACGTAATTGAGCAACTGCGCTTGCCCGATCACCACGCCTTTGGGCTGCCCGGTCGATCCGGAGGTGTAGAGCACGTAGGCGAGATCGGCCAGTTGCGGCGCGCGTTGCCAACCTGTGTCGGAGGGCACCGTACTTTGCAGATCGGCCAGATGGATGTCGCGCCAGGACGAGGGGACTGGCGTGGGCGACTCGACACCCAACTCCGTTGCGCGAAGGACGTACGCTGGCCGGGCATGCGCCAGCACGGCTTCGCGGCGCGCGGCCGGCCACTCGGGCTCCAGGGGCAGGTAACCCGCACCCACGCGCCAAGCCGCGAGCATGGCGACCACCAGGTCGAGCGACCGGGGCAGCTCGATGGCGAGCAGTCCGCCCGCAGTCAGCCTGTGGACATGCAGGGCTTGCGCCATGCGGTCCACGCGTGATTGAAGCTCACGGTAGTTCAGGCGCTCCGCACCCGCCTCAATGGCTGGGGCATCCGGCGTCAGTGTGGCCCAGCGTGCGATGTGCTCGCCCACCGTGAGCGGCCCGGCCTCCAGCAACGCATCGTTCAGCGACATCAGAAGCGCGCGCTCCTGCGAACCGACCAGGGGAAGGCGGGCCACCGGCCTTTGGGGTTGTGCCACCGCCGCGGCGAGCAGCGTGGTGAATTGCATCAGCAGTGCCTGAGCGGCAGCCTCGCTGCAGCGGCCTTCCGCGGCGTGGATTGCCAGCGAGCCAGGCACCCCGGCGGACCATTGCGCATCCAGCACCAATTCGAAGCAAGGCAAGGGCGCAGGCAAGGCCTCGACCTGCCAGACAGTGCCCTCCACCGCATGCCGGGCGGGCGCGTGGCGGGCCAGGAATCCCCAGCGCGCAAGCCCTGGCAGCGCAGGTGCGTCGATGGGGCAGAACTCCTGAGCCTGCGCATGCGCATCGAGCGTCGCACTCAACCGGCGGAGCCAATCCCCAAACCCTTCGGTGGGGGCAATGTCCACTACCACCGGCAACACCTTGCTGAACGCGCCCACGCTGCCTTGCATGACGTCGTAGTCGTCCCGGCAATCGTTCTGCCATCCGACCACGAACCGGCGCTCCTCAGCCAACCGCGAGAGCAGCAGCCACCACACGGCCTGCAGCAGCGTGTGCACCTGCGTTCCTGCCGAATCGGCCGCGGCTTGGACCTGGGCCGCGAGCACCGGTTCGACCGCCTGCGCATGCCGCAGCGCCAGGCGCCTCCCTGACACGGCCGCTGGGCCATCCATCAAGGCATCCAGACGCGGCGCTGGCAAGGCATCGCTGCCTTCTACGTGATTGCGCCAATAGGTTTGCTCCTGCCGGGCATCGTCGCCCTCCTGCAGGTCCTGCCGCCATTCCACGAACTGGGCATATTGGAAGGGCTCGTCGCCACCGTGCGAGGATTCGCCACCATAGGCACGCGCGACCTGATCGAGCAACGACACCAGGCTACCCTGGTCCGCGGCCAGCGCGTTCGCGGCGATCACGAGCCTGTGTTGCGCATCCGCCGTCCGCGCCAGTCCCACGCGCAGCACCGCCGCACGCGACGGGTCCAGCGGAAGGGCGGACACCCCTTGCCACCAGTCTTCCAGGGCGGAGACGGATGCCGGTGCGGCGCGCTCGGCGGCCGGCGAGCGCAGGTCACCGGCGTGCCAGTCCAGCACAGGCAGCGACTCCAGTGGCTGCTGCCGCAGGCCGCGATAGCCCGGCACGGCCCGCAGTGCCGTGGACAGGGCGCCATGCGGACGCAGAGCGGACTCCACGGCGGCGCGCAGCCGCAGCGGATCCAGCGGGCCTTCGATGCGGGTCCGGATTTCCAGGGTCAGCGACGCTGCTCCAGGGTCCTCGTCAGCCATCGACAGCATGGCCCGCTGCTCAGGGCTGAGCGCGAAGGTGGTTTCAGTGAGATCAGTGAGGGTGGACATCATTTCAACCAGGGATCGGAGAAGGAACGGAAGCGACGGCAGACAGCACCTGCGCGCTTTCGGGTGGCAGCGCCTGCAGCGCGGCGCGGTCGTACATGGCCCCCATGGCGACCACGATCTTTCTGGGGCCTTCATAGGGGTCCCGGGCATGGGCTGCCAGCATGTTGTCCAGCATCACCACATCGCCCTGGCGCCAGTCGAAGCGCACCGCGCACGCCTCGTAGGCCTCGCCCACCAGCGCCATGGTCTCGTCGCTGATTGGAGAGCCATCGCCATAGCAGACATGCCGCGGCATCCGCTCCATTCCGACCATGGCGAGCAGGTCTTCCCGCACCTCGGGCTCCAGGCAGCTCACGTGGTGCAGCTGCACCTGGTTGAAGAACACCCGCTCGCCGGTGATCGGGTGGGCCATCACGGCCGGGCAACGCGTGCGGCTCTGCAGCGTGTCGCCATCCAGCCAGCGCCACTCGATTCCGGCGGCCGCCAGGCGGCTTTCCACCGCGTCTCGGCGGTCGGTCTTGTAGAAGTCCTGCCAGCTCACATCCAGGCCGGGCGTGAAGGTGCGCAGGTACAGCAGTTCCTTGCGCTCGAACTCGTCCACCAGGTCCGCCGGCAGGCGGCGCAGCATCTCCCGGCAATCGACGATGGGCGTCGCGCCGCCCACCGGCGACGGCAGTTCGCAGAAGAACCACTGCTTGCGAGGCCAGCGCTCCAGGTGCGAGCTTTCGTTGTGGAACAGGATCATCTGGCGCTCCGGGTACGGCGTGGAGCGATAGGTGTTGCGACCACCCTCCTTCTTGGGCAGGTCGCCGTAGCTCCCGTACAGCTCGGGCTCGATGGTCTCGGCGAACGCTTCGAAATCCTGCGGGCTCTTCAATCCCAGGTTGCGCAGCAGCAGGCCGCCGTGCTTGCGCAGCATGGATTCGATGAAGCCGCGCTGCTCACGGGCCCACGCGACAGGATCGAGGTCGTTGTCCGTGGCCTCGATCACCAGCGGAAACTCCCGCTGCGCCGAGAGAAAGGACATGCGCACGGGAGAGCGTGCCACGGCCTCTGCAGCGGGGCGGCCCTTGACGGTGAGTTTCTTGAGTTTTTCCAGCTTGCTCGGCGCAAGCGACGAAGACAGCATCATTGAAGGCTCCTGATAGAGAGGAAGGGCAAAGCGCTCGAGCGGCGCGTCGGGCGTGGCAGCCACCTGTTGCAGCAGGCTGGCCCAGGCATCGCTGGCGCGCACGATGGTTTCGTGCCGGTACAGGCGCTTGGCGTAGACCCATTCGATACCCAGGCCATGCGCGTCCTCGACCACGAAGACCCCCAGGTCGAACTTGGACGTGGAGACCGGCTGCGTCGCCACTTCGATGGCCAGGTCCGGCAATTCGAAGCGGCTTTGCGGCAGGTTCTGCAGCACGAACAGCACCTGCACCAGCGGGTTGTGCTGGCGCGTGCGAGGCAGTCCCGTCAACTCCACGATCTGGTCCAGGGGCATGTCCTGGTGTTCGAAGGCGCTCAAGGTGCTGTCCTTGGTCCGCGCCAGCCATTGCAGGAAGGTCAACCCGGGTTCCATGCGCGAGCGCAGCGGCAGCACGTTGACGAAAAAGCCGATGAGGCCTTCGAGATCGGGGTGGTTGCGCCCCGCGACATCGGTGCCGATCACCAGATCGCCCGCGCCCGTCTGGCGGTGCAGTTGCCACTCGAAAGCCGCCAGCAGCACGGTGAAAAGCGTCGTCTGCTCCCTTCGCGCCAAGGCACCCAGTGCCTCGGCACATTCCCGGGGGATGCGCAGGCGCACCGAACTGCCCTCGGTCGACGCAACGGCCGGACGTTCGTGGTCCGGTCGGGGCGAGGACAAGGCCGGCGCCCCGGCCAGATAGCCGCGCCAAAACGCTGGCGTGTCGGTGCGCCCTTGCGCCAGCCGGCGGTGGTGCCAGTCGGCATAGTCGGCGTACTGGAGTGCGAGCGGCGGCAGCGGCGAGGGACGATGGTCCTTCAACGCAGCGTAGAGGGCCACGAACTCTTTGACGAAAACGGCTTCCGACCAGCCGTCGAACGCGATGTGGTGCACGCAGAGGAGCAGCATGTGCCGATCGCTGCCCAGCCGCAGCAAGGCGGCCGAAAACACCGGACCGGACGACAGGTCGAACGGCGCCTTGGCGTGGGCGGACAGCGCTGCCTGCACGGCGAGGCTTTGCGCCGCAGCGTCGAGGCCCGACAGATCCTGCATCGGCACGGGCAACGGGCTGGCCGGCAGAATGTATGCGACCGGCTCGCCTTCGTCGTCCTGGCCGTAGCGGGTTCGCAGCACTTCGTGGCGCGCCACGATCGTGTCCAGGGCGCCCTGGAGCGCATGGACGTGCAGCGCGCCAGTGAGCGTCAACGCGGCGCTCACGTTGTAAGCGGTGCTTTTCACCGAGGCACCTGGCAATTGGTCCACGAGCCACAGGCGCTGCTGCGCCGGCGACAGCGGCATGTGCGCCCGGCGCTCCACCGGTACCAGGGCCGGCCCGCCTGCCATGGCAAGCCCGCCGTGAAGCGCCTTGCGAATGTCGCTGGCCATGGCGTGCAGCACGGGTTCTTCGAAGATGCGGCGCAAGGCCAGGTCCACGCCATAGGCCTGCCGCACCCGCGAGGCAAGCTGCGCTGCCAGCAGCGAATGGCCGCCGAGTTCGAAGAAGTGATCGCGCCGACCCACGGGTACCCCACCCAGCAGTTCGGACCACATGGCGGCCAGGGCCTGCTCGTCGGCCCCGTGCGGGGGTTCGAAATTCCGTGCAGGCGCCGCGCCAGGGTCCGGAAGCGCCTTGCGATCCACCTTGCCGTTGGTATTCAGCGGCAGCGCCGGAAGCGCCATCACCACGGCAGGCACCATGTAGCTGGGCAGGGTGGCCGCCAACCTCGCCACCAGTTGCTCTGCCAGCGGGACAGGCTCATCCCCCTGCCCGGCGTGCACCACCACATAGCCCAGCAGCATGGCGCCCGTGGCACCCTCCCTGGCCACCACCACGGCTTCGCGCACCTCGGGTTGAGCGAGCAATTGCGCCTCGATTTCGCCCAGCTCGATCCGGTAGCCCCGGATCTTCACCTGATGGTCGATGCGCCCCAGGTACTCCAACTGCCCGTCAGCGCCCCAGCGTGCCAGATCGCCCGTGCGGTACAGGCGTTCGCCGCCAGGGCCTGCGATGAAGCGTTCGGCCGTCAGACCCGCCCGGCCCTGGTAGCCACGCGCCAGACCGACCCCGCTTAGGAAAAGCTCCCCGGGCACGCCGGCGGGTGCCGGATTCAAGGCGCCGTCCAGCACGTGCAGCCCGGTCGCCGCAATCGCCTGGCCCAGCCGGGGCGGTCCTTCGACGCGGCCCGCGGTGGACCAGATGGTCGTTTCCGTGGGGCCGTACATGTTCCACAGCTCCAGCCCCAGGCCTTGCAGCGCGAGCGCCAGATCCGGCTGCAGGGCCTCACCGCCGCACAGGCCGCGAATACGGCGCGCCGCCATGGGCCTCCAGCCGCTCGTCAGCAAAAAGCGCCACCCCGCAGGCGTGGCCTGGAATGCCGTGGCGCCGCAGTCCTCGATCAACCGGGCCAGCGCCGAGGCGTCGCGCGTGACTTCGCGGGAGGCCAGCACGAGCCGCGCGCCGGTGACGAGCGGCAGATACACCTCCAGCGCGGCGATGTCGAAGGACAGCGAGGTGGCCGCCACCAGCACGTCATCCGCGCCCAGTCCGGGTTGCTCCTGCATGCTGCGCAGGAAATGGCCCAGGGCTTCGTGCCGCACCATCACGCCCTTGGGCAGACCGGTGGAACCGGAGGTGTAGATGGCATAGGCCAGGTGATCGCCATGCAGCGGAACCTGGGGATCTCGCTCGGATTCGCCCGCCAGCTCGGCGAAGTCGTAGTCCAGCACCGGCAATGTCTCCGTATGCGGTAGCCGGGCGCGCACCTGCGGCTGGGTAAGGAGCCAACCCATGCCGCTGTCCGCCACCATGTGGGCCAGCCGCTGGGCCGGCAGTTGCGGATCGAGCGGGACATAGGCACCGCCGGCTTTCAGCACCGCCAGCAGCGAGACGACCATGGCCGCGGACCGCTCCATGGCGATGCCGACCCGGCTGTCGGGGCGCACCCCATGGCGAATCAGGCGGTGCGCCATCTGGTTGGCCCGCCGGTTCAACGCCTCGTAGCTCAGTTGCTCATCGCCCGCCACCAGCGCGATGGCTTGGGGCCGGGATTGCACCTGCTGTTCGAACAAGCGGTGCACCGGCACGAAAGGGGCGTAGCGTCGGACATTCGTTCCCCACCGCATCAACTGCTGGCGTTCCGCCTCGCCCTGCACCGTCAGTTCACAGGCCCGGGCACTGGGCTCGGTGGCGAGCGCGCCGACCAGGCCTTCCAGGGCCGCCCTCATCCAGCTGCACAGGCGCTGCGCATCGACCCGCCGGTCCACCTTGGCCGTGAGCGTGAAGCCTGTGCCCTGGTCGTCCACGGCCAGCTCCAGCGGGTAATTGGTGCGCTCTTCGCTGCCAAGCCACTCCATGCCGTCCCAGATCGGGCTCTGAGGCCCCTCAGCGGGCGGGCTGTAGCGGTAGTTGAGCAATGCCGAGAACAGCGGGGTGTTGCCCTGGAGTGCACTGCAGCGCTGCGCCAGCGCCAGGCTGGCATGCTCGTGGTGCAGCAGATCGCTCAGTGCACGGTGCGTTTGCTCCACGCAGGCACCGACGGCCTGCGCACCGAGCCTTACGCGCAAGGGCAGCGTGTTGATGAAAAGACCCAGGGCGCGATCCGCGCCGGTTCCGCCCTGCATGCGGCCGAACAGCACGGTGCCGAAAACGACGTCGTCCTTGCCCGTGGCTTGTGCCAGCACCATGGCCCAGGCCAGATGGAACAGCGTCGCCGCACTCACGCCGTGCCGCTGAGCCTGTGCCCGCACCTGGGAGGCCAGGCCCGCCTCCAACAAAAGGCCGGCCTGCGCGAGTTGCGTTCCATCGCCCTGCACATCGTGCAGCCCGAACGGTGCGGTGGGCTCATCCACATCGCTCAGCATGGAGCGAAAGAACGCCTCGTGGTCGGCCTGGCCGTTGGCGCGCCGGGCTTGCGCCACGAACTGCCGGAACGGCACGCACGGGCCCAACTCCTGCGCCCGGCCCTGCTGGATCAGCGCGATCTCCTGGATGATCAGTTCCAGCGTGGTGTGGTCCAGCACCAGGTGGTGGCTGGGCAATTGCAGCAGCCAGCGGCCGACAGAGGCATCGTGCGCGGCCACCGCGTGGATCATGGGTGCGCGGCGCACGTCGATCCGGTGACGCGCAGGGTCCACCAGCGCGGCCAGCCGTTCGGCGACGGCCATCTGAGGCACCGCCGTATCGTCGGCGTTGCGATCCGCCTCCATCCATTGCAATTGCAGGGGCGCATGGCGGTAGACCACCTGCACCGGCTCGGGCAGGCCGTCCCACAGCACGGCCGTGCGGAGAATGTCGTGGCGCTCGATGACCTGGTTGAAGCTGGCGATGAAGCGCTCCAGCCGCTCCTGGCTGTCGAAACCGAGCGCATGCAGCGTGATGTATGCGTCGCCTTCGCGCTGCAGGCGGTGGTGGAACAGCATGCCGTCCTGCAGCGGCGCCAGGGGATAGATGTCCTGGATGTTGCTCGCACCGCCCGGCACCTGCGCAACGATCTGCTGAATGTGTGCGGGCTCCAGCGCGATGAGGGGCAGCATCTCCGGGTGGATTACCGAGGCGCCGGGCGGAATCCCGTTGGGCGGCACCGATACTTCCGCAGGGGCCGGCTCCTGCACAAGGGCCTGGGCAAAATCCGCCAGCTCCGGGTGCTGGAACAGGGTACGCACCTGGACCGGCCAGCCCTTTTGGCGCACCTGGTCAAGAATGCGCAGCGCCACCAGGGAGTGCCCCCCGATTTCGAAGAAGTTG
>NZ_BAAJYR010000099.1:0-12094 GCF_057546605.1 Acidovorax sp. KPB24-03
CGCCGGGGGGCAGCCTGCGACCTGCAGCGAGGTGGAGCGGGCCACCATGTCGAGACCAACGGCCACGATCACCGTGGTGCTGCGTCGAGCGGGGCACACGGATCATGACAAAATAGGCCTCCAGCGCTAATATCTTCTAGGGCATATAGCTACAAATTTGATAGCAAAATATGACCCAGGTCATTGCCCCCTTCTTCGTTTCCCACCACCCCACACTTCTCTGGATCCCATCGGAACACCCCCATGAATCTTCTGCTCCTGAGCAACTCCAGCAGCGACGCAGGCTATCTCACCCATGCGCTGGACTGGGTCCGCGACTGGGCCGCGCTGCCCTCCGGTCCCGGCGGCGCGGACGCCGGCGAGGCGCTCTTCATTCCGTTCGCCGGCGTCACGCGCGGCTGGGACGACTACGAGGCCCTGGTGGCGCAGGCCCTGCGGCCGCTGGGCCTGAACATGCGGTCGGTGCACCACGCGGCCGATCCGCTGGCCGCCGTGCAGGGCGCGCGGCGCATCGTGGTGGGCGGAGGCAACACCTTCGCGTTGCTGGGCCACCTGCGCCGCCAGGGCCTGCTGCCCGCGATCGCCGCCCGGGTGCGCGCCGGCGATGCGTCGTACCTGGGGTGGAGCGCGGGCTCCAACATCGCCTGCCCCACCATCCGCACCACCAACGACATGCCCATCACCGATCCCGGCGGGCTGGAGGCGATGGGCCTGGTGCCGTGGCAGATCAACGCGCACTACACCGAGGCCCACCCGCCCGGCCACCGCGGCGAGACGCGGCAGGAGCGCCTGCAGGAGTTCTGCGCGCTCAACCCCGGCACCCCGGTGCTGGGCCTGCCCGAAGGCACGGGCGTGCGGGTGCGGGGCGATGCGCGCACCCTGGTGGGCGACGTGCCCGCCCGGCTGTTCCATGGCGCGGCCACGCCCCGGCTGCTGAATGCGGGACCGTTGCCGGCCGACCTCTGAACCAGCGGCGGCGTTTGCGCCGGGCGCCAAACCGGTGCGCCAGGTGGAGGGCTAGAAGACCTGGTGCGTGGTGCGCTCGCGGCCGATGTAGCTGTTTTGCGCAGTGAAGCGCGCCTGTATCGCCGGATCAGCCCATTGGCCGGGCTCGATGACCAGGCCCTGACCTCTCAGCTGATCGACGTGAAGCCTGAGGCCCTGCAGGCGAGAGACTGTGGCTTCGACCTCGTCGTCGCTCAGTTGGTTGTCCAGCATCGCGTACAGTTCATCGTCCACCAGATCATCGATCATGGCCGCCATCGTGGTATCGATCACGGGGGGCAGCGCCGTTCCATAGAACGGCAGGCCACTGCGCGGCCGGATATCGGATGGCCTGCGCAGGTCCTTGCCGAAGCACTGATCGTTGTCGATGCCCGTGACCTTGACGTCCCCGTTCGGTCCGACGTCGATGAAGTAATTGTTGTCATGGCGATCGACCTGGCCCGTCAGGTGGTCCAGCAACTGCAGCTTGGTGACCTCCGCGAAGACCGCCGGATTTTTGAACCAGTCGGCATCGGCGTTGCGCGCCTGCTTGCCGGGTGCGCGCTCCATGAGCAGGCCGAGATCGGGGTCCAACGGGCCCCGTCCGGTGTCGATCAGTGCCAACCGGGTGTCCGCGATCACATCAAGGCCGAGCTTCTTCGCGCAGGACAGGGTCGCGATGTTGCGGATGGCCACTTGCGGATCGTCCATGGGAATGCCGGAAGCACTGCCCACCCAGCCTTTTTCCGTTGCCTTCAGCGGCTTGAACACACTGTCTTGCGCAACGCCATCGGCGTTCTCGACCTTGAGCGCGAAGACGGAAGCGAAGCTGCCCGACGTGAGGTGCTTGGGCTTTTCCAGCACCTGCGCGTCCGTGTAGGCCAACCGAGTGTCGGGCGTGATCTTCAGGTTCAGCTGCCGGTAGAGATGATCGGCCGGGTCTGCCAGCTGGCCCAGGACCTCCAGCAGCAATTCACGGTCTTCCTTCAAGACGTTCTGGCCCAAGGTGCCATCCTCGACCGCCATGCGGATCCAGTCCACCGCAACGCGGGCATCGAGCTGACCGGCTTTGGCCACCGCCATCGCATCGGCACGCACCCGCGCCACGAACGCCTCTCTGCGCCGGCCCTCCATGGGCTTCGGTGGCCCATTCAGGCGCGCGCGCCATTTGTCGGCCATCGTGACGGGGGTTTCTCGGCCCGCTCGTTCCTTCAGCCGCTTCATCGCCCGGCCGCCATGGGGCAAGGCCAAATGCAAGAGCTGGTTGCGTTCGGTTTTTTTCTTGCTGCCGCGCCTGCTCGAACAGCGCACCCAATGTGGAACGGGGCACGGGGCGGGTGGCTGGCTCCGGCTGGATTTCGCTGCTGGAATGCCTCGAATGGATGGCGGGCGAGGACGGCGCCGTGACAAAAGGCGTCAGGGAAGGCGACACCGAAGGCGATGCCGCGCCGGCCGGGTCAGCGGCTGCGGGCGGTTTTTCAGCCGGGGCCTTGGGCAACGCACTGCGCAAGGGCGAAAGTTGCCCTGCCAGCCCCGAGGGCCGCGTGGGCGCGCTGCTCACCAATCCAGCAGGTCCCTGCAGCGCACCGCGGGAAGGCGAAGCGGGCGTGGAGGGCACGGCGTCGAGGTCGACGCGCGGCGCGCCGGGGCTGGAACCCCGGGTGATACGGAACGGGCTTTCTGGCAAGGCGACTCTCTCTGCCACCCCAAATCACAGGATGGCACCCGCAAGTGTGCGGGTGAGCCGGCGCTGAAAGCCGCCGGGTTGCGAAGCCCCGGCACAGGGGGCGAAGCGGGCCGCTACGCCGGCGCCAGCCCACGTCCTGCACGACAACTCTCACCAGCTGCTTTGCAGGCCCGCGGCATAGAACGGCACCCACTGGCGCTCGCGCCCGATGTAGCTGTTGTGCTCGGTCAGCAGCTCCTTCACGCCGGGCTCTCCCCAATGTCCGGGGTCGATCACCCGGCCGATCTCGCGCAGTTGGGCAATGTGCGCCTTGACGCCCTGGTGGCGCTGTATCGCCGCGCTGATTTCAGCCTCGTTCAACTTGTCTTCGAGCATCGAACGGATATCGCCCTCCGTGAGCGCCTGGATCGAACGCTCCATGTCGGTATCCACGACTGGAGGCAGCCCCACACCCCGGAACCGGGCTTGGGCGGTGCCATCCGCCCCGGGCCGGATATCAGCGGGATCGGTGAGCTTTTGGCCAAAGCACTGGTCGTTGTCGATCCCTGTGACCTTGACCCGCCCGTCCGGCCCGATATCGATGAAATAGTTTTCATGGTAGCGGTCGGTTTGCCCCGTGAGGTGGTCGAGCAGTTGGAGCTTGGTCACCTCCAGGTGACCCGAAACGGACTGTCTGGCAAGGCAACTCCCTCCGCCGTTCAAAACGCACGGCACCGGGCAGTGTGTCGGCCAACGGCACTCGCGATCCAGCCTGTGGCGAAATGGCAGCCCGGCAGCCGAAGGAAGGCGGCGCCCAGCGACTAAGTCATCGGCCCCTGCGGATTCGACCCACCCGCCAATGCCCGGCCAGCGATCACCGCCTCAAGCTCCTGAAGCACGGCCGCTCTCATGCCGCCGGCCGGGTTCCACGGCGTCTCGGCCGCGTTCTGCCCTGCGGCCACCCAGCGCCAACCCGCGTGATCAAACCGGCTCGCCGCCACCTGCAGCCGCATGCCCGGCGGTATCTTGCCGGCCGATTCGGCACGTTGCAGGTGCGACAGCAAGGCAGCGGCCCAGTCGAACATTTCAGTGATGTGCGCGCGGGCGGGCTCGGGCTCCAGGTAGGCCCCACCCCAGGGAAGCTTGATGAAAAGCGCCAACCCCTGGCCGACCAGGTAGAAATGCACCGCCCAGCTGTTGGTGCCATGGCCGTCGAAACCCACCACGGCGTAGTCCGCCACATCGGGTTGCGTTTCGACTTCATCCAGGAAGTAATGGAAATCGTAAGGGGACGAGGCCACGGGACGCGTGGCGAACCATGCCCGCCCCTGGACCTGCAATGCGCTCGCCAGCGCTGCCGGTACGGGAGGAAACGGCAGTCCTTCATCAGCGAAGAGGGTCAGGGCTGAGGGCGCGCCGGTATCGCGTTCGGCTTCGTTGGCAGAGAGGTTCATGTGGGTCGTTCAATGTCTATGGTTGGCTGGCAACCCAGGCAAGTTCGCGATCGCGGCCCAGGTAGCTGTTTTCCGGGGTGAAGAGTTCCTGGATGTCGGATCGGCCCCATTCGTGCGGCGCGATGACGCGCCCCGCCTCGCGCAATTCGACCATGTGCTGCCTGACGCCTCGGTACCGCTGGATGGCGGCATCGACCTCGGCATCGTTCAGCTTGTCTTCCAGGATCGAAACAATGCCTTCCTCCGTGAGTGCAAGGACTGCGCTTTCCATGTCCGTGTCCACCACAGGGGGGAGCGCCGTACCGCGGAGCCCCAGGCGCGACGGATCGATCGCGACGCCTTTCGGGTCGGTCCGCGGCGCTTTGGCGCCGGCTGGATCAGTCAGTGCTGCGCCGAAGCTGGTGTCGTTATCGATGCCCATGACCTTGGCCCGGCCATCGGAGCCGAGCTCGACAAAATAGTTTTTGTCGTAGCGATCCGCCTCCCCGGTCAGATGGTCAAGCAACTGGAGCTTCGTCACTTCCGCGCACACGGAGCCCTCCTTGAACACTTCCGCATCGACCTCTTCAGCCGGTTCACCACGGGCGCGTTCCATGATCAGCCCCAAGGCAGGGTTGAACGGGTCATCTCCGATGTCGATCAACGCCACGCGCGTGTCGGTGACCACATGAAAACCGATCATCTTCGCGTAGGCGACGGTTGCGAGGTTGCGCATCGCCGTCTGCGGATCTTCTCTCGATATGCCCGCCAGTCTGGCAGCCGCACTCCACTCCTCCACGTCGGGCACCTCGGAGTTCAGCGGCTTGAAAACGGCATCCAGTTCAGAGCCATCGGTGTCCTCAAGCTTGACTGCGTAAACCTTGCTGATTCGCCCCTCCCCCAGTTCCACAGGCGCCTCCAGCACCTGCGCGTTGGTGAACGCGGGCATGGTGTCGTCCGTCATTTTCAGGTTCAGCCGCGTGTACAAACGGTCGATGGCCAAGTCGTCCAGCACTTGCGTCAGCAATTCAAGATCGCTCTTCAAAATGCCTTGGCCGAGTATCCCCTCATCCAAAGCCTCGGCCATCTTGTCGACCGCCACCAAAGGATCGACCCCACCAGCCATGGCCATGGCCCACAGGTCGTCACGCACCAGCGCCTCGAACGCCGTTTTCCGGGGGCCTTCCATCGGCTTGGGGGTTCCATGGCGGATCAGAAGCAACCTGTCGGCCAAAGTGGCCGGGTGCTCTCTGGCCGCGCGCGCCTTCAATCGTTTCATGGCCTGACCGCCATCCGGCAATGCCGAGTGCACCCATTGCGCCAGCGCAGCACGGCGGGCCTGTTTGGCTTGCCGGGCCTGCTCCGCCTTCTCGGCCTTTTCTTCTCGCAGGGCCTCGTCCAGCAGTTGGCGCAGCGTCTGGCGTCGTACCGGCTGAGAAGGCGAGGTCTCGTGCGTCGGCGAGGTATGGCCGTCGGAGACATGGGGCTGGATCTCCGTCTGCGAGCGGCCGATGACCGGTTGGCGGTTCAGTGCGGACGGTGGCAACGGACTGCGCACGGGGGAAGACTGCTCACCAGCGCCCTGCAATCGCTTTGGCGCGCCCATGAGACCTTCAGGCCCCTTCAGCGCCACCGGAGTATGCGGCGCACGCGCGGGAGGCACGCCGCCAGACTCGACGCGCGGCGCATTGGGCACGGAACTGCGAGCGGTCCGAAACAGGTGATCCAGCAAAACGACTCTCTCTCTGCCGTCAAAGGGAACGGTGCAAATGAGTGTGCCGGCCAAGGGCCCCGGACGAACTCGCTGCAGCGAAGCGCGAGGTCGGCACGCGAAATGTCATGACCTTCCGCCGCAGAGCCCCGTGGCTCAAACGCCTGCCACTCGTTGAAGATCGCGTGCCAGGTAGCTGTTCTGCGGAGTCATGAGCGCCTGGACCTGCGGCGTCTCCCAATCTTTCGGATCGATGACCCAGTTCTGCGCCCGCAACTGAACGATGTGCGCTTTCAAGCCTCGGTACCGCTGAAGCGCGGCGGCAATTTCCGCGGTGTTCAATTTGTTGCCGAGCATGGCATGGATGTCGTCCTCCGTCATCGCCTCAATAGCGCGCTCCATGTCGGTATCCACCACGGGAGGCAGCCCGACTCCCCGCAAGAACCTGTGCTGCGAGTCATCGGCGCATCGGGCACCGGCGGGATCGGTCAACTTCTCGCCAAAGCACTGGTCGTTGTCGATGCCCATGACCGTGGGCCGATCGTCCGCGTCGATATGGATGAAGTAATTGAAACCATGGCGGTCCCCCTCCCCCGTCAGGTGGTCGAGCAGCTGGAGCTTGGTCACTTCCGCGCGAACATCTGCCCGGGCCAAAAACGCTCGCAGGCGTGCGATCGGCCGGCTCGCCCGGGGCCAGCTCCATGAGCAGGCCCACGGAGGGATCAAACGGTTTTTTATCGACGTCGATCAGTGCCACGCGGGTATCCGGAATCACATGAAACCCGAGCTTCCTGGCGTAATCGACGGTGGCGAGATTGCGCATCACGGTCTGCGGGTCATATCTCGGAATGCCGGTCGCCCAACCGGCATAAGACCAATCCTCCCTCGGAATCGGCTTGAAGAGGGCATTCAGCACCGCGCCGTCGGTTTCCTTGAGCTTGACTTCATAGACGTGGGTGAATTCTCCAGCGCCGAACGGTTTAGGCACTTGCAGAAGGTCTGCGTCGGTAAAGGCAGGCTTGGTGTCGTCTGTCATTGCCAGATTCCACCGCCGGTAGAGACCTTCCAAGGACAGGTCACCTAATATTTCCAGCAAAAGCGCTCGATCCCTTTTGAGGATGCCTTGGCCGAAGATGCCTTCGCCGAGCGCCTCGGTCAATTGGTCGACCGCAGCCCTGGGTGCAATCTGGCCAGTGGATGCCAGCGCCCGCAGATCAGCGCGCACCAACGTTTCGAAAGCCGACCTGCGCTGGTCCTTCATGGTTTTGGGCATTCCGGTCTGGATCGAATGCCATATCTGGGCCGCCGTCTTCGGGTGCTTTCTGACTGCGCGCTCCTTGAGCCGTTTCATGGCCTGCCCCCCGTCGGGCAGCGCAGAATGCACCAGTTGCTCCAGCGCGGCACGCCGTTGCTGACGGTCTTGCTCGGCCTTTTCGGCTTGATCGATTTTTTCCTGCCGAAGCTCCTGCTTCAAAAGTTCGCCCAGTCTCGGACGGCCAACCTTCTGCGATGGCGGAGCCGCATCCGGCCCTTGCGATGGATTGGCGCCAGAAGACAACTCTTGAATCTCACTTTGCAGTCGAATGCTGGGCTGCCTGTTCAGGGAGGGCAACGGGCTGCGAAGGGGTGAGAGCTGCTCCAACGATCCTTGGGGCCGTTTGGGCGCGTGCCGGAGTCCCGCAGGACTTTCCGAAGCGAGGGCCGAAGGCGTCTCAGGAGGCTTCGGTACATCGGCGGAGGTGCGGGGCTTATTGTGTATAAGGCCTCGGGCAAGCCGGGAAGCGATATTCGACAACATGGCTTTCTTTCTGCCGCCAGAATGGTTCGGCCCGAGCGACTATGCCGAACGACAACACGGGCCTGCACGCTGCTGCGAAGCCCACGGCCGAAAGGCGAAAAAAACGAAGAGCGATTGGCAATGAGCCACTGGCAATTCGATGGCATGCGTTGGCGATCAATGCCTCACCAGGTGGTGATCGACAGCGCATGGTCACGCTCGCGCCCCACGTAGCTGTTTTGGCTGTTCAGGAGTTGCTGCACGCCCGCATCGCCCCACTCGGCCGGATCGATCACGCGGTTGGTGGAACGCAGTTGCGCAATATGCTGCTTGACGCCTTCGTGCCGCTGGACCGCCGCGTCGATCTCGGCCTCACTCAACTTGTCTCCCAGCATCGAACGGATGTCGGTTTCAGTGAGCGCGCCAATCGATCGCTCCATTTCGGTATCCACCACCGGAGGCAGCCCCGTCCCGTGGAACCCTTCACGCGAGGGATCATTCCGGATTCTTGCGATTCCGGCCGGGTCCGTCATCTTGTGTCCGAAGCATTGATCGTTATCGATCCCCGTCACCTTGGCACGACCGTCCGGTTCGATGTTGATGAAATAGTTGCCGGCATGGCGATCGCCTTGCCCTGTGAGGTGATCCAGCAGCTGCAGCTTGGTCACTTCCGCGCATACGTTCGCTTGCCTGAAAAGTTTTGGATCAGTGTCGGCGGCCGACTTGCCGCGGGCCCGCTCCATCACCATACCCAGTTGACGGCCTTGTCCGGTATCGATCAACGCGACGCGTGTATCGGCCACCACGCGCATGCCGAGCTTTCTCACATAGGCAACCGTGGCCACGTTGCGCATTGCGATCTGTGGATCGTCAGGCGGAATACCGGTTTCCATGGCCACCCATCCACGCTCCTCCGTGCGGAGCGGCTTGAAAATGGCGTCGATCGGAACGCCATCCGGGCCCGTCAGCTTGACCGAAAACACCGTATTGAACGTTCCCGATCCCAGCTTCTCGGGCTTTTCAAGAACCTGGTCGTCGGTAAAGGTCAGCCGCGTATAGGGAGTGATTTTCAGGTTCAGCTCATCGTATCGGCAGTTGACGGCCCATCCTTCAAGCACTTCCAACAGCATCTGCCGGTCTTGCTCCAGGATGGAAGGGCCTGCGGTGCCATTTTTCAACGCGTTGATCATCTCGTCGATCGCGCGTGAGTTTTCGAGATTGCCAGCCTCGCCAAGCGCCACGACGTCCGCCCAAATCAGATCCTCGAACGCCTCTTTGCGTTTCCCCTCCATGGGTTTGGGCTTTCCATTCAAGATGGCGTGCCATCGCTGGTCCATCGTGGACGGATGCATCCTGGCCGCGCGGTCCTTCAACCGCTTCAGTGCGCCACCGGCATTGAACAGTGCCAATCGCGCCTGCTCCGCCTCCTCCCGGCGCTCCTGAGCCAGCAATTGCCCCAGTGTCGTTCGGGGCACACGCGCGGATCGCTGGGCGCCTGCAGCGCGCTGCAGGGGATCAGACGCGCCACGGATGCCGGCGTGTGGCTGGACGAAGGCCGTATGGCGTACCACCGCAGGCAGAGGCAACGCCGATGCTGCGGCAGACGCCTTGGTGCTTGCCTGCGCCTTGCCTAACAGCGACTGTGGCAACGGGCTGCGCACGGGAGAGCCATGCTCTTGGGCGCCCGGTGGGCGCCTGGCAGCGCTGCGCAGTCCGGCTGGTGCATCCAGCACTGACGGAGAGGGCGATGCCGACCGGGATGGCTCCACGTCGGTGTGCATGCGCTGCGATCCCAGGCCGGGGTTTCGATCTATCCGAAATGAGTTCTCCGGCAACATGGCTCTCTTTCTGCCGCCAAGACCTGCCGGCAGCTCAGAGCATCCGATATCTGCGCGCGCGCCAACCCATCATGGCGAAGCACTGGGCAAACCAGCGAAAAATGCAGGCCGTCCTTCTAGACTTTGAAGGAATAGCACGCCCGGACCACTCGCCCCTCACAGCGCCGGAAACCCATCCCCCGCCGCGCCTGACGGCGCGGTCAGCCCATGCGAGGATGTCCGCACCCGCACCACCACCGCGCCATCAAACTCAGGCCAGCGCGCGCTGATGATGATCTTCTGCACGTCGCTCGTGCCTTCGTAGATCTGGCACACGCGCACATCGCGGTAGATGCGCTCCACGGGAAAGTCGTTCACCACGCCGTAGCCGCCCAGCGTCTGGATCGCCGCGCTGCACACGCGCTCGGCCATCTCGCTGGCGAAGAGCTTGGCCATGGCGGCCTCTTTCAAACACGGCCGGCCGGCATCGCGCAGCGCCGCCGCGTGCCAGATGAGCTGGCGCGCCGCCTCGATCTGCGTGGCGCAGTCGGCCAGCCGAAATCCCACCGCCTGGTGGTTGAAGATGGGCGTGCCGAAGCTCTCGCGCTCCTTCGAATACGCCAGCGCGGCCTCGAACGCGCTGCGTGCCATGCCCACGCTCTGCGCGGCGATGCCGATGCGCCCGCCCTCCAGCGCGCCGAGCGCGATCTTGTAGCCCTCGCCCTCCGCACCGATCAAGTTCTCGGCCGGCACGCGGCATTGGTCGAACTGGATCTGTGCCGTGTCGCTGCTGTGCTGACCAAGCTTGTCCTCCAGCCGCGCGACGGTGTAGCCCGGCGAGTCGGTGGGCACCAGGAAGGCGCTCATGCCCTTCTTGCCCGCGCCCTTGTCGGTGACCGCGATGACGATGGCCACGTGGCCGTTCTTGCCGCTGGTGATGAACTGCTTGACGCCGTTGATCACGTAGCCGTCGCCGTCCTTCACCGCCGTCGTGCGCAGGGCCGAAGCGTCCGAGCCCACATGCGGCTCGGTCAGGCAGAACGCGCCCAGCATCCGGCCCTGCGCCAGCGGCGCGAGCCAGGCCTTCTTCTGCGCGGCATTGCCGTAGCGCATGAGGATGGCGTTCACCGGGCAGTTGGTCACGCTGATGGCCGTGCTGGTGCCGCCGTCGCCGGCCGCGATCTCCTCCAGCACCAGCGCGAGCGTCAGGTAGTCGAGCCCCGCGCCGCCGTCCTCTTCAGGCACGCAGATGCCGTAGGCGCCCAACGCGGCCAGGCCCTGGTGGGCCTCGCGGGGAAAGTGGTGCTCGCGGTCCCAGCGGGCGGCGTGCGGCCACAGCTCGCGCTGGGCGAAGTCGCGCACCGCGTCGCGGATCATTTCCTGGTCTTGATTCAACAGCATGCTTTTTGTCTCCGTCGTCGAAAGAAATGGCTCTGAAGGGGCCTTGAAAATTCGTTTGCCGAACCCGGCGCATCCGCCTCACGGTGCCGGCCAGCGCCGGCTACACCGGCGTGCCGTGCATGCGCAGGCCGCGGCGGCGCGACCAATGCTCCACCACGCGCCGCCCATAGCGCACTCCAGGCTTTTCGATGCAGAACCACGAGAACGCCGCCATGGCCAGCGTCAGCGCGAGCGACACCGCGATGCACACCGCTAGGCTCCAGCCGCGCCTGAGGCTGATTTCCGTCACGGCCTGCTGGATCGGAAAGGCGTAGATGTAGACGCCATAGGACAGGTCCTCGCGCAGCCAGCCGCCCGAGCGGCCACCGCCCACGTGCGCGGCCCAGAAAATGCCGGCCGCCACCAGGGCCCACACGCCGATCTGCACGCTCCACGCCTGCGGCGTGAACCACGCCAAGGCGCCGCCCAGCACGGCCACCGCCAGCAGCCACGGGCCGCTGCGCACGCGGTAGGCCGCGAAGGTGCAGCCGAGCAGGAACGCCACGCCGAACCCGGACACCTCCGTCCAATGGAACAGGTGGAAGAGCGCCGTGAGCCACCGCGGCCCGGCATCGACCCAGGCATCCCAGCCGGCCACCCGCGCCCACTGCCAGGACACCGCCATGAGCAGCGCAGCCACGGGATACACCCAGCGCCGCCGCGTCCATCCCGCCACGCCCGCCATCGACAGCAGCAGGTACATCAACAGCTCGTAGCGGATCGTCCACAGCGAGCCGTTCACCGACCGGGCGAAAGGGTTGTTCTCAAACACGCCCGGAAGCACCTGCACGACGGCCATCCCCACGGCGTTGTTGAGGAAATGGATCCACGTGCGGGCATCGGACCAGTACTGCGCCGTCGGCAGCTGCGTCATGGCCCAGCCCAGCACGAACACCGAGAACGCGGTCGCCACCACCAGCCCGGGAAAGATGCGCGCCACGCGCTTGGCCCAGAACACGCCGATGTCCGGCTCGCGCTCCCAGCTCTGGCACACGAGGTAACCGCTGATGAAGAAAAAGCAGTACACCGCCAGCGAGCCGAGGCTGTGCCCGGCGAAGGGCACGGGCATGCTCAAGCGGTAGAGGAACTCGCCATGCGAAAGCAGCACGGCGATCGCCGCCGCCAGGCGCAGCAGGTTGAAATGGTTCGCGCCATGCGCGGTCGGCGCGATCACCGCCGCCCCGCGCGGGGCATTTAGCACTGCGGCGCTCACCAGTGCGCGGCCCGGCGGCCGTCGTGGTGCAGCAGCCGGCCCCGGTCGGCCGG
>NZ_BAAJYR010000100.1:0-12036 GCF_057546605.1 Acidovorax sp. KPB24-03
GGCGAACGGCACGACGATGCGCACCGGCTTGGTGGGCCATGCGCCGGACTGGGCATGGGCGCCGGGCATCGCGTTCCAAAGGCCGGCGGCCAGCAGCAGGGCGGCGAGCGCCAGCGCGCGGCGGCGCGGCGTGGCAAGGGGCTGGCGAAGGGTCTTGGACGGGGTGGCGGAAAAGCGCATGGGGATCGGTCCTTGGGGCTGGCGGTCAATCCCCCGTTGTAGGCGCCGCTGCGCGAGGCGGGCAGAGGGATGACCCGTAGGCCGGAGCGCGTTCCACGCCTCGCAAAATGCACGCCCCAAGAAGAAAACCGCCCCGGGGCGCAAGGCCTGGGGCGGTCGGGGCGATGCGCGGGCGCTGCGTGTGGCGCAGTGCCCGGCCCGTCAGTGGGATCAGTCGGCGTAGGTGCCGGCGGCCTTGATGATGGGGCCCCACTTGTCGATCTCGGCCTGCACGAACTTCTTGTGCTCGGCGGGTTCGACGCGCTGGTCGGCCGCCACCACGGCGCCCAGGCCTTCCTGCTTCTTGATGAAGTCGGGGTCCTTCAGCGCGGCCTTCAGGGCGTCGTTGAGCTTCTTGAGCACGTCGGCGGGCGTGCCCTTGGGCGCGTACAGGCCGTGCCAGATCGTGACCTGGAAGTCCTTCACGCCGGACTCGGCCAGCGTGGGCAGGTCCTTGAGGGATGGCGTGGTGAGGCGCTTGGGCGTGGTGACCGCGTAGGCCTTGACCTTCTTGGCCTCGATCTGCGAGGTGGTGTTGGTGGTCTGGTCGCACAGCAGGTCGATCTGGCCACCGATCAGGTCGGTGATGGCGGGTGCCGTGCCCTTGTAGGGCACGGGGGTCATCTCGACCTTGATCGCGCTCTGGTACAGCAGGCCGCACAGGTGGGACGCGGCGCCCAGGCCCGCATGGCCCAGGTTGATCTTGCCCTTGTTCTGCTCGATCCAGGTGGCCAGTTCCTTGTAGTTGTTGGCGGGCAGCGTGGGCTTAGCGATGAGCGTCATGGGCACGTCGTTCACGACGCCCAGGTATTCAAAGTCGTTGGGCACGCTGAACGGCAGCTTGCGGTACAGCGCCGGCATGGTGGCCATGGCGATGTGGTTGAGCAGCAGGGTATAGCCGTCGGCACTGGCGCGCGCCACCTTGGCGGTGCCGATGCTGCTGCCTGCGCCCGCGGCGTTGTCGATCACCACGCTCACCCCACCCAGCGGCTTGCGCATGGCCTCCGCCAGATCGCGTGCCACGCGGTCGGTCGGGCCGCCGGCGGCGAAAGGAACGACGATCGTGACCGTCTTGTCCTTGGAGGGAAAACCCTGCGCCTGCGCGCCGAAAGCGGCGGCCACGGCAACGGCCACCAGTGCGGTCTTGAATGTAGTTTTCATGAGGTTCCTTTGAAAAGACGCGCCATGATAGCCACCGGTTTTTACACCGCCATCAAGGTAATTACTTAGCAGTAACGTGTAGGGGTTTAAAGGTTTATAGACCTGCAGCGCTGGTCTGTATTGGTTTTTCAGCTATTAATATGGGAGCGGCAAGTGCGACGATGCAGTGGGCGGCTGCCGGGCTCATCGATAGCTGCGTGCGTCCTCGATCACACGGCCGTCGTTGGGCAGCGTGCCGGGGGCCACCATCTCGACCTCGCCGCGCAGCTTGGTCTGCTCGCGCATCGCTTCGGCCAATTGCACGGCCAGGCCGGCGGCGGTCTCGGTGGTTTCCACGCGCAGCAGCATCTGGTCGCTGGCCATCTCGCCGCTCACCACCAGGCGCGCGCGCAGCACCTGCGGAAAGCGCCGCACGATGTCGGCCACCTGGCCGGGGTGCACGAACATGCCGCGCACCTTGGTGGTCTGATCGGCCCGGCCCATCCAGCCCTGGATGCGGGTGTTGGTGCGGCCGGTGGGGCAGGTGCCCGGCAGCACGGCCGAGAGGTCACCCGTGCCGAAGCGGATCAGCGGGTAGTCGGGGTTGAGCGTGGTCACCACCAGTTCGCCCACCTCGCCTTCGGGCACCGGGTCGCCGGTGCCGGGCCGCACGATCTCCACGATCACGCCCTCGTCCAGCACCAGGCCTTCGCGCGCAGTGGTTTCGTAAGCGATCAGGCCCAGGTCGGCCGTGGCATAGCACTGGTAGCCGGCCACGCCCCGCCCGGCCAGCCAGTCGCGCAGCGAGGGCGGAAACGCCTCGCCCGAGACCAGGGCCTTGCCCACGCTGGGGAGCGGCGTGCCGAGCTCGGCCGCCTTGTCCAGCAGGATCTTGAGAAAGCTCGGCGTACCGATGTAGCCCGCGGGTTTCAGTTCGGCCATGGCCTGCACCTGCTGCTCGGTCTGGCCCGTGCCGCCCGGGAACACCGAGCAGCCCAGTGCATGGGCGCCGGTTTCCATCATCGAGCCGGCGGGCACGAAGTGGTAGCTGAAGCTGTTGTGGATCAGCTCGCCGGGCCGAAAGCCGGCGGCGTGGATGGCGCGCGCCATGCGCCAGTAGTCGCGCCGCGTGCCCTCCGGTTCGTACAGCGTGCCGGGGCTGGCGAACACGCGCGGCATGGCGGCGCCGAACGACAGCGCGCTGAATCCGCCGAACACGTTGGTGGCACGGCCGGCCTGCTGGCGCGCGAGCAGCTCGTGCTTGCGCGTGACCGGCAAGGTGGCCAGCGCCTGGCGCGTGGCGATGCCCGCCGGATCGATGCCCTGCAGGATGCCGGCGAACGCGGGCGAGGCCCGCTGCGCATGCGCCACCTGCGCGGGCAGCGCGGCCATCAATGCGCTTTCGCGGGCTTCGGGCGGGCGGGTTTCGAGGTCGTCGTAGAAAACGCTCATGGATATACCTCCGGGGTGCACGTTCTGGGAGTGCTGGGGATGGGAGACAGGCAAATGGTGGGCTGGACTGCGCCGCGCGGTCGCGGCGCGCCGGATTCGCGGTGGACCTAGGCCAGCCAGCGCTTGCGGCGCTTGTAGCTCTTGACGTCCTTGAAGCTCTTGCGCTCGCCGCCGCCGACGCCCAGGTAGAACTCCTTCACGTCCTCGTTGTTGGCCAGGTCGCTCGCCGCGCCGTCCATCACCACGCGGCCGCTTTCCATGATGTAGCCGTAGTCCGAGTATTTGAGCGCCATGTTGGTGTTCTGCTCGGCCAGCAGGAAGGTCACCTTTTCCTTGGTGTTGAGGTCCTTCACGATGTTGAAGACCTCCTCCACGATCTGCGGCGCCAGGCCCATCGAGGGCTCGTCGAGCAGCACCATGCTGGGGTTGGCCATGAGCGCGCGGCCGATGGCGCACATCTGCTGCTCGCCGCCCGAGGTGTAGGCGGCCTGCGAGGTGCGGCGGGTCTTCAGGCGCGGGAAGTACGCGTACACCTTCTCCAGGTTGGCCGCAATCTCGGCGCGGCTGGTGCGGGTGTACGAGCCCGTCATCAGGTTCTCTTCGATGGTGAGGTGGGCGAAACAGTGGCGCCCCTCCATCACCTGCACCACGCCGCGCTGCACGAGGTCGGCGGGCGAGAGGTTCTCGATGCGCTCGCCCCGCAGCTCGATGCTGCCCTTGGTGACCGCGCCGCGCTCGCCCTGCAGCAGGTTGGAGATGGCGCGCAGCGTGGTGGTCTTGCCCGCGCCGTTGCCACCCAGGATGGCGACGATGCCGCCTTCGGGCACCTGCAGCGAGACGCCCTTGAGCACGAGGATCACGTGGTTGTAGATGACCTCGATGCCGTTGACGTTCAGGACGATGTTTCTGGGTTCCATGGTGTTGCCTTCGCTGTGCCAATCGAAAGCGCTGCGGTGCAACGCTTTCGATTGGCGGCTGTGAACACAGCCTCAAAAAAACGGCGCGCCCCACGCCAGCAGACGCCGCGCAAGGGCCGCCCCGCGGCGCTGGCGTCGTCCCCCTTCCGCTTCGCGCAGCGAAGCCAGAGAAGGGGGAAGCCGCGCAGCGGCTCAGGGGGTTGTCCTTAGCTCTGGCAGTCGGCCGCATCCCGCCGCGTCATCTTCTTGTCGGCCAGGTACTTGTCGGAGCCGGCCTTGATCATGGGTTTCAGGATCTGCTCGTCGGCCTGGTACCAGTCGGAGGAGAAGTCCCACTTCTTGCCGTCCCAGGTGTGCACGCGCGACCAGGTGGAGCCCATGTGGTCGGAGCAGCTCGTGGACAGCGGCCGCATGATCCCGTTGAAGCCCAGCGCGTCGAGCTTCTTCTGATCGAGCGCGAGGTTCTCCATGCCCCAGCGCACCTGCTCGCCGGTCATGACCTTGCCCTTGCCGAAGCGCTCCTGCGCGCGGCGCACGGCCTCGACGGCCAGCATCTGGATGATCACGCCGCGCGTGTACAGCACCGATCCCACCTCGTCCTTTGGCCCCGTGCCCTGGCCCTTTTCGTGCACGTTCTTCAGGATGTCCTGGATCACCTTGGACTGCGTGCCGTAGCCGTTCAGCGCCAGCGCGTGGTAGCCCTTGGCGCCTTCACCCACGTCGCGCACGTCCGGCTCGGCGCCGGCCCACCACACGCCATAGAGCTTGTCGCGCGGGAAGCCCGTGGCCTGCGCTTCCTTCAGGGCGGTGGAGTTCATCACGCCCCAGCCCCACAGCAGCACGTAGTCGGGGCGACTCTGGCGCACCTGCAGCCAGGTGGCCTTCTGCTCCACGCCGGGGGCGGTCACGGGCAGCATCTGCAGCTCGAAGCCGTGCATCCTGGCGCGCTCCTGCAGCACCGGAATGGGCTCCTTGCCGAACGGGCTGTCGTGATAGACCAGCGCGATCTTCTTGCCCTTGAGCTTGTCCAGCCCGCCGGCCTGCTTGCCGATGTGCTGGATCAGGATGTCGGCGCCCGTCCAGTAGCTGCCCATGAAGGGGAAGTTCCACTTGAAGGCCATGCCGTCCTGCGCGACCGACAGGCCGTAGCCCAGCGTCATCAGCGGGATCTTGTCCACCGGGGCCTTTTCGGTCAGCGCGAAGGTGATGCCGGTGGCCTGCGGATCGAACAGCGCCACGCCGGGCCGGCCCTTCAGGCGCTCGTAGCACTCCACGCCGCGGTCGGTGGCGTAGCCGGTCTCGCATTCCTCGAACGTGAGCTTGACGCCGTTCACGCCGCCGTCGCGCGCGTTGATCATCTTGATGTAGTCCTGCTTGCCGTTGGCCCACGGCACGCCGTTGGGCGCATACGGCCCCGTGCGGTACGACAGCAGCGGAAAGAACTGCTCCTTGGCCTGCGCGACGGCGCTGGTCGCCACGGACACACTGCCTGCCGCCACGAGGGCGGCGATCACGAGTTTCGAAAGCTTCATTTGTCTCTCCTTGGAAATTGAATGGATTGAAGCGCGGGGGGGAACCGGGTGGATCAGTGTGGGAAGGGCCACAGGCGCAGCTTTTGCTTGGCCGTGGACCACAGCTTGGCCAGGCCGTGCGGCTCGACGATGAGGAACCACACGATGAGCGCGCCGAAGATCATCAGCTCGGCGTGCGACACGCCGGCCGTGGAGATGTTGATGCCGAACAGGCCCATCAGCGCGGGCAGGAACTGGTTGAGCACGATGGGCAGCACCACGATGAAGGCCGCGCCAAAGAAGCCGCCCATGATCGAGCCCAGCCCGCCGATGATCACCATGAACAGCAGCCGGAACGACACCTCCACCGAGAACGCCGCAGGCTCCCACGCGCCCAGGTGCACGAAGGCCCACAGCGCGCCGGCCATGCCCACGATGAACGAGCTGACGGCGAAGGCGCTGAGCTTGGCGTACATGGGACGGATGCCGATCACCGCGGCGGCCACGTCCATGTCGCGGATGGCCATCCACTCGCGGCCCACCGCGCCGCGCACCAGGTTCTTGGCCAGCAGCGCCACCACCACGAGCAGTGCGAGGCAAAAGAGGTACTTGGACTGCGCGCTCTCGATGGGCATACCGAACACCTGCAGTCCGTTGACCGACACCGAGCCCGAGTCGGAGTTGTTGGTGAACCACTTGATGCGCAGGAACATCCAGTCGCTGAAGAACTGCGCCGCCAGCGTGGCCACCGCCAGGTACAGGCCCTTCACGCGCAGGCTGGGCAGGCCGAAGAGGATGCCGAAGAAAGTGGCGCACAGCCCGCCCAGCACGATGGCCGGAATGAGCGGCAGGCCCGGCACGCGCACGAAGAAGTTGTAGGCCCCGTAGGCGCCCACGGCCATGAAGGCCCCCGAGCCCAGCGAGATCTGCCCGCAGTAGCCCACGAGGATGTTCACGCCCAGCGCGGCCATGGACATGATGACCAGCGGGATCAGGATCGCGCGGAAGAAATAGTCGCTCGCCAGCATCGGCACGGCGATGAAGGCCACGGCCAGCAGCACCACCATGGCGATGCGGTCCTGCGCGATGGGAAAGATCTGCTGGTCGGCGCGGTAGCTGGTCTTGAACTGGCCGTTTTCGCGGTAGAGCATGGCGTGTCTCCTGTGTTCTTGTCGTTATGGGTTACACGCGGTCAATGATCTTCTCTCCGAACAAGCCCTGGGGCCTGAAGAGGAGAAAGACCAGCGCCAGCACGTACGCGAACCAGATCTCGATGCCGCCGCCCACGAAGGGCCCCAGGTACACCTCGGAGAGCTTCTCGCCCACGCCGATGATCAGCCCGCCGATGATGGCCCCCGGCACCGAGGTGAGGCCGCCCAGGATCACCACCGGCAGCGCGCGCAGCGCCACCGTGGTGAGCGAGAACTGCACGCCCAGCTTGCTGCCCCAGATCATTCCGGCCACCAGCGCCACCACGCCCGCCACGCACCACACGATCACCCAGATGCGGTTGAGCGGAATGCCGATGGACTGCGCCGCCTGGTGGTCGTCGGCCACGGCGCGCAGCGCGCGGCCGGTGGAGGTCTTCTGAAAGAAGATGCTCAGCAGGATCACCAGCCCCGCGGCGATGGCGGCGGCGATCACGTCTTCCTTGTTGATGAGCACGCCGCCCTCGAACATCGACTCGAGGGCGAAGATCGGCTCCTTGGGCATGCCGATGTCGATCTTGTAGATGTCGCTGCCGAACATCGTCTGGCCCAGGCCTTCGAGGAAGTAGGTGATGCCCAGCGTGGCCATGAGCAGCGTGGCGCCTTCCTGGTTGACCAGGTGGCGCAGCACCAGCCGCTCGATGCACCAGGCCACCACGAACATGAGCGCGCCGGCCAGGATGAAGGCCGCGATGCCGGCCAGGAGCCGGCTGTCGATGCCGGTCCATTGGGGAATCCATTCGGACAGCCGGGCCATCGCGAGCGCCGCGAACAGCACCATCGCGCCCTGCGCGAAGTTGAAGACGCCCGAGGCCTTGTAGATCAGCACGAAGCCCAGGGCCACCAGCGAATACAGCATGCCCGCCATCAGGCCGCCGATCAGGGTTTCGAGAAAGAAAGCCATGGTGTGTTTTCTCCGGTCAGTGCGAGGTGCCGAGATAGGCGCTGATCACGTCGTCGTTGCTGCGCACTTCATCGGGCGTGCCATCGCCGATCTTCTTGCCGTAGTCGAGCACGACCACGCGGTCGGAGATGTCCATCACCACGCCCATGTCGTGCTCGATGAGCACGATGTTGGTGCCGAACTCGTCGTTCACGTCGAGGATGAAGCGGCACATGTCCTGCTTTTCCTCCACGTTCATGCCGGCCATGGGCTCGTCCAGCAGCAGCACCTGCGGCTCCATCGCCAGGGCCCGGCCCAGGTCCACGCGCTTTTGCAGGCCGTAGGGCAGTTGGCCCACGGGCGTCTTGCGCCAGGCCTGGATCTCCAGGAAATCGATGATGCGTTCGACGAACGCGCGGTGGCGCATCTCCTCGCGCTCGGCCGGGCCGATGCGCAGCGCCTGCAGGAAGAGGTTGCTCTTGATCTTGAGGTTGCGCCCCGACATGATGTTGTCGATCACGCTCATGCCCTTGAACAGCGCCAGGTTCTGGAAGGTGCGCGCCACGCCCATCTCGGCCACCTGGCGCGAGTTCATGTGCGAGAACGTCTTGCCCCGGAAGGTGATGGAGCCGTCCTGCGGCGCATAGACGCCGTTGATGCAGTTGAGCATCGAGCTCTTGCCCGCGCCGTTGGGGCCGATGATGGCGCGGATCTCGTGCTCGCGCACGTTGAACGAGATGTCGGTGAGCGCTTTCACGCCCCCGAACCGTAGGCTGATGTTCTGGACGTCGAGGATGACGTCGCCGATCTTCTTGGTGGTCATGGTGGGGTCTTGCGGCGTTGCGTTCAGGCGGCCTGCTTCGTGGGGGCGAAGGTCCGGGCGTCGTCGAGCTTGAGCGTGGCGCTCACGCTGCCCGTGCGGCCGTCCTCGAACTTGACCTGCGTCTCGATGAACTGTTCGGTGCGGCCGGCGTACAGCGCCTCCACCAGCGTGCCGTACTTGTCGGCGATGAAGCCGCGGCGGACCTTGTTGGTGCGCGTGAGCTCGCCGTCGTCGGCATCCAGTTCCTTGTGCAGCACGAGAAAGCGGCTGATCTGGCTGCCCGCCAGCAGCGCATCGCCTGCGAGGTCGGCGTTCACCTTCTCCACGCAGTCGCGGATCAGCTCGTACACCTCGGGCTTTTGCGCCAGGTCGGTGTAGCCCGCGTAGGGCAGGTTGCGGCGCTCTGCCCAGTTGCCCACGGCGTCGAAGTCGATGTTGACCATGGCGCACACCTTCTCGCGCCGGTCGCCCAGGGCCACGGCCTCCTTGATGTACGGAAAGAACTTGAGCTTGTTCTCCACGTACTTGGGCGCGAACATGGCACCGTCGTTGGCGCCGCCCTGGATGCGGCCCACGTCCTTCACGCGGTCGATGATCTTGAGGTGGCCGTGCGCATCGAGAAAGCCTGCATCGCTCGTGCGATACCAGCCGTCGGCCGTGAGCACCTCGGCCGTGGCGGTGGGGTTCTTGTAGTACTCCTTGAGCAGGCCGGCGGACTTGACGAGGATCTCGCCGTTATCGGCCACCTGGATCTGCACGCCGCGGATCGGCACGCCCACGGTGTCGGCGCGCGCCTGGTGGTCGGGCTGCAGGCACACGAACACCGCCGTCTCGGTGGAGCCGTACAGCTGCTTCAAGTTGATGCCGATCGAGCGGTAGAAGGTGAACAGGTCCGGCCCGATGGCCTCGCCGGCCGTGTAGGCCACCCGCACGCGCGAAAAGCCCAGGTTGTTGCGCAGCGGCCCATAGACCAGCAGGTCGCCCAGCGCGTACTTGATGCGGTCCAGCAGGCCCACGGGCTGGCCGTCCATGCGCGCCGGGCCCACGCGGCGGGCCACCGCCATGCAGGCGTGGAACATCTTGCGCTTGAGCGCGCCCGCGTCTTCCATGCGGATCATCACGCTGGTGAGCAGGCCCTCGAAGATGCGCGGCGGGGCGAAGTAGTAGGTGGGGCCGACCTCCTTCAGGTCGATGGAGACGGTGCCGGCCGACTCGGGGCAGTTCACCACGTAGCCGCAGGCCAGCCACTGCGAGTAGCTGAAGATGTTCTGCCCGATCCACGCGGGCGGCAGGTAGGCCAGCACCTCCTCGGCGGACGTCAGGCGGTCGAACTCGGCGCCGGCCTGCGCGCGGTCGAGCAAGGTGGCGTGCGTGTGCACCACGCCCTTGGGGTTGCCCGTGGTGCCCGAGGTGAAGAACATGGCCGCCACGTCGCCGGGCTGCACCCGGTCGACCTGCGCGCGGAACCAGCCGGGGTTCTGCGCCACCAAGGCGGTGCCGGCCTCGACCAGGGCATCGAGCGACGCCAGGCCCGGCTCGCTGTAGTTGCGCAGGCCGCGCGGATCGTCGAAATACAGGTGCGACAGGGCGGGGCACTGCGCGCGGATCTCCAGCAGCTTGTCCACCTGCTCCTGGTCTTCCACCACGCAAAAGCGCACCTCGGCGTTGTTCAGGGGGTAGATGCATTCGGCGGCCACCGCATCCTGGTACAGCGGCACGGGAATGGCACCCAGCGACTGCGCCGCGAGCATGGTGGCATACAGGCGCGGGCGGTTGGCGCCCACCACCACCAGGTGCTCGCCCGCGTGCAGCCCGGCCTGGTGCAGGCCGGCGCACAGCGTCTCCACCATGGCGGCCAGGCCCGACCAGGTGTGGGTCTGCCAGATGCCGTATTCCTTTTCGCGCAGCGCCGCGTCGGTGGGCCGTTCGGCGGCGTGCCGCAGCAGCAGTTGGGGGAAGGTGGTCGTCATGCCTGTTCCTACCGGTGGTGTCCGCCGAGGCTGCTGGCGGGGCGCGCAGCCATGCAAGGGAGATGCAACGGATGGTAGGAACCGCTTTGACGTCTTCTTGTCTTGCCGACGACAATTTGCGGGAAACTCCTGACGGGTGTAACCCTGCCCGCGATGAAGGCCGATCACGGGCTCGCCAAAGGGCGGTCAGTCGAGGCGCCATCCAGAAATATCCCTGTTTATCCCATTTTGTATAAACTATCTTTTCGGAGATAAAAGAGGATATTTGCGATGATTGCCTTCCAACGGACCGCCCTGGCACAAGCGCTGGTGTCCGCGCTGCAGGGCAAGGCGTTGCTGGGCGATGCCCACAACGGGCTGTTCCTGGCCGCGCCGCGCCGCACCGGCAAATCCACCTTCCTTCAAGGGGACCTGCGTCCGGCCCTGGAGGCCGCGGGCGTGGTGGTGGTCTATGTGGACCTGTGGGCCGACGCTCGGCGCGATCCGGGTGGTTTGATCGCGGAAGCCATCGCCCGCGCACTGGAGCCCCGGCTGGGCCTCGTCGCACGCTCTGCCAGAAAGGCCGGCCTGGACAAGGTGAAGGTCGGCGGGCTGGAGGTGGACACCAGCAAGATCGGCAAGGTGGATGGCCTGACCTTGACCGATGCCCTGCGCCTTCTGCACGAACGGGCGGGCCAGCCCGTGGCGTTGATCATCGACGAGGCGCAGCACGCTTTGACCAGCGAAGCCGGCGAGGCCGCGATGACCGCCCTGAAATCGGCCCGCGACCAGCTCAACCGGCCCGGGGCGGTGAACCTGATGCTCGTCATGTCGGGCTCGGACCGCGACAAGCTGCTGCGTTTGGTGAACACAGCGGCAGCCCCGTTCTACGGATCCCAGATCCAGCGCATGCCTCCTCTGGGTCCCGATTTCATCGCCCATGTGGCCGCCTTGATCGAAGCCCAGCGGCCCGAACTGAAGCCGGTCGATCAGGCTGCGCTGCAGCAGGCGTTCGAGGTTTTCGGCGACCGCCCGCAGTTCTTCATGGCCGCCCTGGGACAGGTGTTGAGCCCCCTGGCGGCGCTGACCGGGCGCTTCGAGCCCGCGCTGCTGCAAGCCGCGCAGCAGCAGCAGGCGCAGGACGAAGCGCAGATGGAGTCCGACTACCTCGGCCTCAAGCCGACCGAGCAGGCCGTGCTGTGGCGCATGCTGGAGCAGGGCCCGCGCTTTCGCCCCTACGATGCCGAAGCCCTGCGCTTTTACCGGGACAACGCCGGCCACCCGGTGACGGTGCCGCAGGCCCAGAAAGCGCTGGAGGCGCTGCGCCAGCGCATGCCCGCGCTGGTGTGGAAATCGGCGCGCGGCGAATACGCGGCCATGCACCGCTGGTTCGAGGCCCGGGCCGTTGCGGGCCGCTGGCCGCCCGCCCCACTGCAGGGCCTGCTGCCGCTGCAAGACGATTGACCCGCGCGCCGGCCGCAGGGCGATCGCCACGGCAGGGCGGTATCCTTGCCGCCATGTACGCCCCGTTTTTCGGCCTGGAGCACGCGCCGTTTTCCATCGCCCCCGACCCGCGCTATCTGTTCATGAGCGACCGCCACCGCGAGGCGCTGGCGCACCTGCTCTACGGCCTGGACGCCGGTGGCGGCTTCGTGCTGCTGACGGGCGAGATCGGCACCGGCAAGACCACGGTGTGCCGGTGCTTCCTGGAGCAGATCCCGGCGCACTGCAACGTGGCCTACATCTTCAATCCGCGGCTCACGGTGGGCGAGCTGCTGCGCTCCATCTGCGACGAGTTCGGCGTGGCGCACACCCCGGCGGTGCCGGGCTCCGAGACGGTCAAGGACTGCATCGACCCGTTGAATGCCTTCCTGCTGCAGGCCCATGCGGCGGGCCGCAACAACGTGCTCATCATCGACGAGGCGCAGAACCTC
>NZ_BAAJYR010000101.1:0-11986 GCF_057546605.1 Acidovorax sp. KPB24-03
CTGCCGCCCACCCCCACCTACCCCTGTCGCCTTCGCCCTGGCCGCCGCCGGCACCGAAGCCGGCGCGCGCGACGTGCTGCTGGCCTACACCTTCGGCTGGGCCGAGAACATGGTGCAGGCCGCGCTCAAGGCCGTGCCCCTGGGCCAGAGCGCCGGCCAGCGCATCCTGGCCCGGCTGGCCGCCGCCATTCCGGCCGCCACCGACGCCGCGCTGCACACCGGCGACGCGGACCGCCAGGCCTTCTCGCCAATGCTCGCCATCCTGTCGGCGCAGCATGAAACCCAATACTCCCGCCTCTTCCGATCATGAACACCACCACCAGCACCACCGCACTGCACCACATCCCCCACCGCACCAAGCCCCTGCCCCCGCTGCGCGTGGGCATCGGCGGCCCGGTCGGCTCGGGCAAGACCACCTTGCTGGAAATGCTGTGCAAGGCCATGCGCGACAAGCACGACCTGATCGCCATCACCAACGACATCTACACCAAGGAAGACCAGCGCCTGCTCACGGTGAGCGGCGCCCTGCCCGCGGAACGCATCCTGGGCGTGGAAACCGGCGGCTGCCCCCACACCGCCATCCGCGAAGACGCCTCCATCAACCTGGAGGCCATCGACCGCATGCTGGCGCAGTTTCCGAACGCCGACGTGGTCTTCATCGAAAGCGGCGGTGACAACCTGGCCGCCACGTTCAGCCCCGAGCTGAGCGACCTCACGCTCTACGTGATCGACGTGGCCGCGGGCGAGAAGATCCCCCGCAAGGGCGGCCCCGGCATCACCAAGAGCGACCTGTTCGTCATCAACAAGACCGACCTGGCCCCGCACGTAGGCGCCAACCTGGACGTGATGGCCGCCGACACCACGCGCATGCGCGGCACCAAGCCGTTCGTGATGACCAATCTGAAAACCCTGCAGGGGCTGGACGAGGTGGTGGCCTTCATCGAAAAGAAAGGCCTGCTGCAGGCGGCCTGACGCGCGGGGGCGGGGTGTGGAGGCCGGCTAGAATACGCGCCAGTTTGCGGAGACTTGGGTGAGCGGTTTAAACCAGCAGTCTTGAAAACTGCCGACGGGCAACCGTCCGTGAGTTCGAATCTCACAGTCTCCGCCAGCACACCAGCAAACAAGCGCCTTTCAGGGCGCTTTTTTGTTTTACCCATCAATGGGAGGCTGTATGGAATTGAAGTCATTCGTTGCCCAGTCGCTGGTCCAGATCGTAGGGGGTGTAGTGGAGGCTTCTTCGCAGGTTGCGGCTTTGGGGGGAGCTGTTAGCCCCTCTTACGCCACTTCATCATCGTCATCGCACATAGGCACGAGTCGAGGTGATCAGAAGCCTGTCCATGCGGTCGAATTTGACGTCGCACTTATCGTGAACGCTCATTCGGCATCAGACGGTGTCGAGAAATTGAGTGTCAGTTCCGTCGGCAGTCAGCAGGAGGGATGTCAAGCCTCCTTGACGAACGAATCGACGAGCCGCCTCAGATTCGTTGTTCCGTTGCAGTTACCTACGGACTCGAATTCACAGGCGTCAGCGGATAAGGCTGCTGAGGAGGAGAGGCGAGAGCGTGACACCACGGCTGCAAAAATCCGTAATCACAACTCTCGCGATGGCTGGAGGGCTACCTAACCTAGGGTGCCAATTACCCCTTGGGCCAGACCTCCGAGGACCGCAGCAGTCACGGGGCTTTCTAAAAACAAACGCAGTCGCGATTTGGCTTCCGCCTTCTGCTCGTCAGAAAAGGGCGCTCGGTCGATATCCGCGATTAGCGCCTGAAACGTCGATGTAATGTGCTGGGCGTTGTGGTTGCCCACTTGGACATTGTGTCCGCTGATGTTGTAGCTTACCGATTGAGGCGGAGTTTTTGCTGGCGCCACCCCCATCTGCACTCCCACAACCCAACTCGCAGGAATAGGCCCCAACCCAGTCCGATATTGCGTGCTTAGCACTTCAAACCGTCTCTCTTTGCCATTGGGCAATTTTTGAATGATGTTATCTCCTTCGGCCGCATCAAATGAAGGATCAAAAAAGGTAAGTTCCGATCCCCCGAATCTTGTTTTGAAGGGTCCAGCCCTCAATCCCTGAGCGTTCTCGACCCACGACTCATCAGTCAGCATGTTCTGTAGACTCATTCCCGCACTCCTTAAAACAATAGTATTTTTTTGCTCTGAAATTATCAGATGCGATGGGCATTAAGCTGCAGACTCTGCCAAATAAGGAGCAAGAGATTTTTCGAGCACAGCGCAGGCTTTGTTAATTTCTTCGGCGACCGAGCCCTCATCGTGATATTTGAAAGTCCAGTTCAGCAGCTCATCCAACCCAAAAAACACATTTACTGCGGCGTTTAGCTTTTCGAATCCAGTAGACGTATCACCAAGATCGTACAAGCGATCACTTCTCCCAAACAGCTCCAGCTTGTTGGGCATCGCAGTCAGAGACTGCAAACCCTTATCGCCTATATCGCGAAGAATCTCCGCATCCTCGTCGTCTCCAGACGTCGATGAAAAGTTATTCATGGCATTTGCGCTTTGTCGCAACAGCGCAGCCAATTCGCTTAGGCGCACCACATCGCGAGTTAACAGATAGCGGGCGAAATCACGCCTCCTTCTTGTCTCTTTCATGGCGAGGCCAACGGCGACCGCAGCTGCAAGAATGCTTCCTAGACCGCCCACCCATGTGCCGATCGCATTCCAATCAACATACCAGCAACTCACTTCGTTAAGCATGGTTCCCTCTCGATTTTTCGCACACCGTTATAGCAAAAGCCCCGCTGGTCAAACCAGGCGGGGCCAATCAGACGGGGGTGATGACGAGGTCTGCCGTTAGCTTTTCACCTTTTTTCTGGACGTTTAGCTGCGCGAGAGGAACAGGTCGGTTTCCGTGAAGCTACCCGTTCCTTGGGCCGCCCGCCCCCCTGGCTGTCTGGTTGCGCCGATCAGCGCGTGCCGTCTTCACCCTACCGCGCCACATGGCTGCCCCATGCTATCAACCAGCGCCGCGACTCCTCCAAGTCGTCAGTGCGGTGTAGCGCTTGTCGACCTCGGCTCACGATGAATGTGTCACGGCCGGCGCTGGTCACCGCATAGAAGCGAAGTCCCAGCGTGCGGGCCGACTGCCTCACGGTTTTCAAAGTGGCTCTCATCAGTGGACTTGCACTTTCGGCGCTTCGCCGACCATGCGCGCGGCGCAGTCCGTTTGGGCCTCATGCATCGCCTGCGCCTCGCTGAGTAAGCCGTGCACGATGGCCGCAGGAACAACCTCGGCCAGCAGCTTGTCGCGCGCGCTCTCCCGCTCTTGGGCCATCCACGGCTCATCCTCCATGGTGTCCATCCGAGCCCGCCGCTCTGACAGCTTTTGCTTGAGTGGCCGCAGGACATTCACGACGCTGTCCAGGATGGCCTCTACTGCCTAGCGATTCACCAGATGCCTCCGCTGACATACGCGCCAGCGCGGGCGAACTTGGCGGAAAAAACGGGGGCCTCGCATGTGATTTTTTGATCGCCTTAATCTTAAAATTCGGCCAAAGAAGAAATTTTCATAGCGTGATCAACGCGCGTCAGGGAGCGATTTAGCAATGACAGACCCCAAAAAAGAGCCGGAAAAGGTCACCATTAACTTCGATGCTCTTTGGAGCAACTATCCCAGCACCGACCCTTGCGTTAACCCCGTCACGCGTAAAAAGGCCTACGACAACCAGTGCGCAATCCGAGTGGGGATGGCGCTTGAAAAATCAGGGGTAAGTTTCAAAGGATTCAAGGGCCCGCGATGCGAATTTGGGGCTCGGGGAAATGGGATGGTACTCAGGGCACAGGAGTTGGCCGATTGGCTGCAGTCCAAGCCCTTCATCAACTGCCCGACTGCCATGCAATTTGGTGGTAAAGGCTTTTCCAAGAATCTTGCCGCCCGCAGAGGAATCGTGTTTTTCAAGGACTACTGGCTCCGGGACGGAGAAAGGTCACCCACAGGCGATCACATTGATCTTTGGAACATGGATCGACTCACGCCGTCCTGGCAGAACTTCACCCGTTTCACCCTCGGCATCGGGCGTCTCCCATCGCTCTATTCCGATCTTGAAAACTCCAGATCCGTTGTCTTCTGGCCGTTTGCATGAAGCACCGTCAATCCATCACCTTTTTTCTCTCGCTGTTGGTCGCTGGCGTGGTGTCCTGTTTGGTCGGCGGCTACTTTTTCATCCGCACTTTCCAGGCCGGCGATTGCGATGGCGGATGCAATGGTTCGACGCTGGTTTCCTGGGTTGCTGGGGCCTTCGTCGCATTCCTTTTGATGGGATACGCGTGGAAGAGGCAGCGCACCAAGCGCGGTAAAAATCCGTACTCCGCATTGGCCGCTCTGGCGGCCATCACGGTGGCAATACCGGGGTTGTTGTATTTGGTTCAAGGCTCACATCCTTCATCACTGTTGAAAACCAATCAGGACAACAGCTACATGCTGATTGCCGAGCGCGACATACCCGCGCTAAGGATTGCAGCGGGAGAGCGCTGCATCTTCTCGACAGTCGATTGCCATACCAACCCCTCGCACATCGACGCAGTTTGTACGCAGGGCCCAACCACGCTGAAAGCGTCTGACTGGCCGGCATTCAAACGCTTGCCGAAGGAGGACTTCGGCATTCCTCCGACGGAGGCCGTGCAGACATTTCCCAACGCCTGCCCAAAGCGCTAGTGACCGAAGCGACCGATGCAAAAGCATCGGATCGCATAGCGCTTTCAGTGCGCTGCGTCAGGCGCTACCGGCAATGACGAACGCAGCCTAGATCGCAAGCGACTCCCGCAAACGCTCCCCCGCGTAGGCCTGCGCCAGCCGCGCCTTCTCCAGCACCGCGGCCGCACCGAAGAACTCGTGCGCGACGCCTTCGTATTCCCGGCGCTCCACCGGCGTGCCGGCCTTTTGCAGGGCGTCTTCCAGCTTCGCTCCGTCGCTGCGCAGCGGGTCCAGGCGGGCATTGATGATGGTCACGGGCGGCAGCCCACGCAAATCGGCGTCGACGAGGGACAGGCGCGGGTCGGCCAAGTCGTCCTCCGTGCGCACCAGATGGTCAACGAACCACTTCACCATCGCGCGGTTCAATGGCTTGGCGATGGCGTTTTCGAGGTACGACTCGGTGTTGAGGCTGGTCTGCGCCACGGGGTACACGCTCAGCACGTGCCGGGGCGGCGGCAGGCCGGCGTCCCTGGCGGCAATGGCGGTGGCCAGGGCCAGGTTACCGCCGGCGCTCTCGCCGGCCAGGGCCAGGCGGCGGGCGTCGCCCCCGATGCGGGAGGCGAACTGGGTGAGCCAGCGGTAGCTGGCCAGGGCGTCGTCCCAGGCGGCGGGGAACTTGTGCTCCGGTGCCTGGCGGTAGTCCACCGACAAGACGATGGCGTGCGCCTGCTTGGCCAGGCCCCGGGCACCGCCGTCATAGACCTCCTTGTCGGCGATGACCCAGCCGCCGCCGTGGAAGAACAGCACCACGGGCAGCTCGGCGCCCTGGCCGGTGGCATCTTCCGGTGCATAGACAGTGGCCTGCAGTGGGCCGTGGTCGGTGTCGATGGACAGGGGCGTGGCGCGCACGCCGGGCACCAGCGCGGTGGGGTCGGTGGCGCGGCCTTGCTGGGTCAGCAGGTGTTTCACGGCATCCGCCACGGTGGGCTGGCTGCGGGCTTCCTGCACGCTGAGTTTCTCGATGGCCTTGGGGTGCAGGGCCTCGTGGGCCTTGGCCAGTTCGAGCTGGTCATCGTCGGCGCGGATCGCGGCGATGGTGTTGGACAGTGCGTTGACGATGGGATTGGGCTCGCCGTGCTTTTCGTCGCTCATGGGACATTCCTTCGAGACAGTGAATGGATGAGCGGCCACTCTATGGAGGGCTTGGGCCGGGCCGCGTCAGACGCCACGCCGGGGCAGCGTGCGGCGCACAGGAGGCGTGTTTGACGGCAAGTTTTACGGCAAGGGCAGCGCCACGCGCCGTGCGCCCGGTCACGGGGCGCAGGCAGGCCCCGGCAGGGGCGCGAAGGAATGCGCGAAAAAGAAAGGAACGGTGGCGTTGGCCCGTGCCTGACCTGCCGGCCTCAGCGGAACCCGCCCCGTGTCGGGTCGTGTGGTAACCGCGCGGCGCGCGGGCCTTCCACCCGGTCGGGAGCCACGCGTTGGCGTTGCTCGGCCAGGGCCGTGCGCGCAAGATGCAGGCGCTCGGCCGCCTGGTGCAGGGATTGCCGCAGCGCCACCGCGGCCGATCGAAGCCGGCGCGCACGCTGGATGGGGTCTTCGTCGTCTTGCGTGGACATGCCGATGCTTTAGCAAACGGTGTTCCCACGGGTGGCGGGGTGTCGGCGGGCCAAAGTCCGCGGGGCCTGCACGGCCTTCGCTTGCACGCCGATCGGTTCGGACCGCTTCAGGCGGCGTGGCCAGCCAGGCGGCACCATCCCCTTCAGCCACGACATGAAGCCGGCCGTCCGGTTGCAGTCGCCCCTTCTTTTTGCATGGGATACGGTAAATGACATCGATATTCAGCTTCAACAAGCTGCGGACCGCCATGGGTTCAGCAGGCGCTTCGACCGAACCGGCACCTTCCGCCACACCCGGCACCCCGACCGGCAAAAGCAAGTCCTCGAGCGGTTTCAACGGGCTGCAGGGCCGCGAGAACCCGTCGCAAAACGGTGGCATGGCCCCGCGCGGGCGCTCGCCGATGATGCAGGCGTTTTCCAACGCCGCGATGCACGCCCACGGGGCCGTGCACCAGGCATCGCAGGGCATGCAGAACGACGTGCAGAAGCTCAAGAACGGCTATTCGGCGTTCCGCGCCGAGTCCCATGCCGCGTCTCGTCCGAACTTCAGCTATCCGCAACTGGCGGGGGAACATCGCCTGGCACAGGCCGACCATCGGCAACGCGCGCAGGCGGCCTATTCCCAGGCGGCAGGCCATGCCCGTGCGTTTTTCGGGGAAACGGCCCATGGCATGTCGCAAGGGGCGCGCCAGGCGGCGTCCTCCCTGGCATCGACGATGGAACGGTTCGATCCGCGCCGGCTGGCCCATCAGGCCAAGCGGTATGGCAACGCAGCCCTGCACCAGGCGTCCCAGGTGGCCATGGTGGGCGTGGGCGGCGCGCTGCTCGCAGGTGCGGCCGTGGCCCATGGCGTGAATGCGGCACGGTACAAGGTGGGACAGGTCGCGCACTCCGCCGCCCAGAGGGTGGACCACGCCATGTACCGGGCGGATCAGGCCATCCAGTCGGCCGTGAACCGTGCGGAATACGCGGTCCACTCCGGCCTGCACCGCATGGACAACGCGCTGCACCGGGCGGAACACAAGATCCAGAACATGGGGCATCGCATCGACCAAGCGGTGCAGTCGGCCGTCTATCGGGCCGAGCACAGGGTGCAAACCGCGCTCAACCAGGCGGCCTACCCGTTCCATGCGGCGGCGCACACCTACCAGTCACTCGCGCATGCGGCATCGGTGTTCAAGCACGACATGGCGCATTTCGACCCTTACCGCATGTCAAACCAATACCAGCGATACCAGTCCAGCTGGTGATGCCGGTCGATTGCTCACAACGAACCTGATCGCCGCCTCGGCCACCTCATCTCGCAATACCTGCCATGACCACCGAATACCTCGCCGAAACCCCTGTGACCTCTGACGCATCGCTTCTTGAAACCGCTGGCGATGCACCGCCGCCCCCGTTCGACGAACGGGCCCTGCTGGCGCACTATGTGCTGCGCGATTTCGAGCAGGCCGTGGCCAACGTGGAACAGCAGCTGTATGAATCCGAGCCCGCGCCCGATGCGTCGTCGGAGTCTCCTCCCACGCAGGAGGCCCTGGAAGCCTTGGCCGAGGAGCGCAGGGCGCTGGCGCGCGACATCGTGGTCGGCGCATGGCTCAACCGCAACAACCCGGATTGGGACCCGGCCCGGCCGGAAACCCATCGGCCCGATCCGAACGATCCGCTGTTGGCGATTCTTCAATCCGTGCAGGAGCCCGCACCCGCGGACTGAAGGCATGGCAGCGTGAAGCCACGCTGCCCGACAGTCGCCGCGCTGCGGATGGCCCTCCATTCAAGCGGCGCACGGCCCGGGGCCGCCATGGCCCTCAGCGCGCAGCAGGCGGCACGGTCTTTTTTCGCAACGCGTCCGTACCGTCAATCTCCCGCAGCAGCCGCACACCCACCAGCGTGTAGCGCGTGTCCGGGCTGTTCCAGTTGCGGTACGAACAGCGCGCATACAGCGGCCAGGTGTGCCAGGAGCCGCCGCGGCGCACGCGCACGTCGCCCTGCGCAGGGCCCTGCGGATCGTCGCGCGCCGACTCGGCATAGGCAGTGTCGCCGTGCCAGTCCGAAACCCATTCCCACGCATTGCCCACCATGTCGTGCAGGCCGAAGGCGTTGGCGGGGTAGCTGGCCACCGGCGCGGTGAAGGCATGGCCGTCGTGGCCTTGGAGCGCCTGGGCCTGCCAGCGGGGCCAGTAGGGCACGGCGTCCTGGTCGAACGTGTTGGCGTGGCGCACCAGGCCTTCAGGATCGTCGCCGTGCGGATAGCGGGTGCGCGTGCCGGCGCGGCAGGCGTATTCCCACTCGGCTTCGGTCGGCAGGCGGTAGCGGTGGCCTTCGGTGCTGCTGAGCCATGCCGCCAGCGCGTGCGCGTCGTGCCAGGTGATGTTGACCACGGGATGGTCGTCGCCCTGCGCAAAGCCGGGGTTGCGCCAGGAGTAGCGCCGGTCGCGCCCTTCGAAGGCATCGCCGCGCGCGGTGCTGGTCGGGTCGTAGCGGGGGTTGTAGCCATAGCCACCCGTGCCGTCGGCCTCGGATTCGGCGCGGTAGCCCGATGCCTCGATGAAGCGGCGGAACTGGCCCACGGTCACCTCGGTCTGGCCCAGGTAGAACGCGCGGCGGATGCGCACGGTGTGCACGGGCGCCTCGTCCGCCAGCAGGGTGAAGCGCTGGCGCTCCATGAGCGGGTAGGACGCCGCCAGGGCCTCGGGGGATTCGTCGCTGCCCATGCGAAAGCGGCCGGCCGGGATGCGCACGAAGGGCATGCCGATCGAATTGGTCCAGACCGTGGCGGCGGGCGGCTGCGCGTGCGCGAAGGTCGCAAACGCCAGCCCCAGCACCGCTGGCAAGGAAGATAGAACACGGAGCGTGCAAGGGCGCATGGCGATTCCCTGAGGGTCCCGGAGACCGGAGGGGATCAGTGTATGCGGGCGGTGGCAGTCTGCGAATGATTCAAGACAAATTGGCTTTCACGGCATATTTCACTAGGGCATACCGCTACAAAAAAAGGAGCAAAATTCCGCCCCACCAGGGTTTGCAGTGCCTGCCGCACACGGCGCGCACAGCGCCGGGGATCACGCTGGCGTCAGGTCTTCCCGGGCTTCCTCCCTCGTGGCCTGGGCCGGTGGCACCCCAGGGCCGTGCGGCACCGTCTGCGGCGATGCAGGCGGCGGCCCGCCGTGCCCGCCACCCTGCCCCGCCGTGGCGGGGGCCACGCGGTCCTGCGCCACGCGGCCCGCCTGCATGGTCACCACGCGGTCGGCCAGGTGGAAATAGCGGTCGTCGTGGGAGATGACGACCAGCAGGTGCCCCTTGGCGCGCAGTTCGGGCAGCAGCTCGGTATAGAAGAGGTGGCGGAAGGTGGGGTCCTGGTCGGCCGCCCATTCGTCGAACACCAGCACCGGGCGCCCCTCCAGGTAGGCATGCACCAGCGCCAGCCGCTTGCGCTGACCGGTGGAGAGGTCGGTAGTGGTGAACACGCCGTCCTTCACCGACACCTTGTGGGCGATCTCCAGGCGCTCCAGGTACTTCTGGGCCTGTTCCGTGGAGCCCACCGACTCGCCGCCCAGCAGGTCTTCGAACAGGTAGAAGTCCGAGAACACGGTGGTGAACAGCTGGCGGTAGTCGTCGCGCGTCTCGGGCACGACGGGCTCGCCGTCCAGCACGATGGTGCCGCTTTGCGGTGCGTACAGCCCCAGCAGCAGTTTGATGAGGGTGGTCTTGCCGGAGCCGTTGTCACCCACCACGAACACGAGCTCGCCCTTGCGCAGGCGCAGGTCGATGGGGCCGAGCACGAAGGGCTCGCCGCCCTGCGGTGCATCGAAGGCGTAGCGTACGTCGCGCAGTTCGATGGCGTCGTCCAGGCGGGCCTCGCGCTGCTGCGCGTGCAGCGGCAGGTGCGGCTCGGGGCTGGCGAAGCGGGCCGACAGGTCCGCGATGCGCTGGAAGGCCACCTTGGCCCGGCCCACGCCGGGCAGCGCCGAGGCGATCTGGTCCATGGGTCCCTTCAGGAACAGCAGCACCAGCACGAACCCGCTGAGCACGGCCGGCTCGGGCGCGCGCAGCGCGGCCCAGCCGAGGATGAGCGCGATCAGCAGGAAGAACAGCGCCGAGCCGAACGCCGTGGCGATCACGTAGGTGTTGATGGCGCGGCCGTTGACGGTGCGGATGCTGTCCACCACGCGCTCGATCTGCCCGCTGAACATGCGGGCACGGCGCGCGCGGTGCATGCGCAGTTCCTTGGCGCCTTCGCTGATGCCGCGATAGGCCTTGTGCAGTTGCTCTTCGTACTCGCGCGCCTTCCAGAAGCCCGCCACACCCCGCGACTGCGCCACCACCTGGATGGTGGCGCCGATGGCCAGCGCCACGATGAGCACGCCGAACAACGGCAGCGACAGCACGGCCAGGTAGATCAGGCAGCCCAGCGCGATGGCCACCGCGATGAGGGTGGCCGAGAGCGCGAACACCACGTCGCTGATCATGTCCACGTCCTGCGAGAGCACGGGCATGAGCCGGTGGGTGCGGTAGTGCTCCAGCGCATCGATGGGCGCCGCGAGGATTTTCTGGGCCAGCCCCTTGCGCACCTGCGCCACCAGACGCTGGCCCACGAAGTTGCTGGACATGTCGGACACCACCCGGCCGGCCAGGGCGCCCAGGCACAGGCAGATGAAGACCATGAGCAGTCCGCCGGCCAGCCCGCCCGGCGTGTTGAGCACCCGGTTGATGGTGGCCAGCAGCGCGACGGTGGCCGCGCCGGCACCGATGCCGGTGATGGCGGACAGCGCGATCCACGGAAGAAAGGGCTGGAGCAGGCGCCTGATTTCGGCGGCGTTGCCACTGGGGCCATTGGGAGATGTCATGCGAAGGATCTTTCCGCCCCGGTGGCGTGCAACGCCCCGCGGCCCGGCTGGAGTGGAATGGACGACCACAAGCGCCCGTCCCACGCACAGCGCGGCCCAGGGTGGCCTGCGGCGGCGCTTGCGCGCCACCCATTCCCGAGACGATGGCCCGTCGCAAATGTTCATGCCCCTGTTGCTGCACTGTGCCGAGATCCCGGGGCCAAAGCCCGCCCCGTGAACAACGCGGGGGCTGCCGCGTCTTCGTCTTATGCCCACCGTGATGCCGATGCTGCAACCCCTGTTCCCCGGCACGCTGGCGGCGCACGGCGACGGCCTGCAGTGCGACGCGGCGGCGCCGCCTGACGCCTTGCACCTGGCCGCGCTGCTGGGCACGCACGGTGGCCTGGGCGATGTGCTGCACCGCCAGGCCCGGCACCGAGGCGCAGGCCTGCACGACCTGCGGGCCGTGGCCTCCGTGTGGACACTGGATTACCTGGACCGGCTTCTGCCGCCGATGGTGGCGGCGGCCAGCGTGCTGCAGCACGCCTTCCCCGCCGGCGCGCAGGACATCTGGCTGCGGCTGGACGCGCACGGCACCGTGCAGAGCTTTCACATCGTCGCCGCGGGCACCCCCATGCGGGGCACCGGCACGGCCGAGCGCTATGCGGCCCTGCTCTGGCAACACCTGGCGCCGCTGTTTGCCCGGCTGACCGAACTGACGCGGGTGGCCCCGAAGATCCTCTGGGGCAACACGGCGCGGCGCCTGGACCTCATCCTGGCGCAGGCCGTGGCACGGGTGGGCCCCGGCACGCCCGTGGCGGCCGACCGCGACTTCCTGCTGGAGCGCGCGCAATGGCCCGAGGGCAGCAATCCGATGCACGGCCCGCAGC
>NZ_BAAJYR010000102.1:0-11967 GCF_057546605.1 Acidovorax sp. KPB24-03
AAAATGCAAGACAGCAATGCTGCGCACACAACCGTAAATACCAATCCACACAAGAAAGGCAGCAACCTGACATCACTTAAACCGCCAAAGGTCAGAAGGACGATAATAGCGATGGGAATATTGTGCCCCATCATCAACAAATTCCTCCAAATTACACGCAAGCCGAATGCCGTTTTGGGGTAAGGCGTCTGCTTCAAAAATGCACTTGCGGTGATGAAGGTCTGACAGCTATCTGAAATGGACTGCGATATAAAAAGAAACAATACATGACTGACGCAGAAAAATGGCAAATAGGTCTGGACATCAATCTTGAATACTTGAGATCCAATCAGCCCGAATGCGCCGATGAAGATGGCGGTATTAATGGATATCCATACCGGCCCAAGAAACGATCTTCGATATTGCTTGAGGATATCCTCCAGCCCCAGATGCAACCAAAAGCGCCAGAGCTTCAATGCATCTTGTACATCGGACAACAACAATTGCAGCTGAGAAAGCGGCTTCAGACCAGAAGCTTGCATGCTCTCAACACCCCTTCTTGCGCACGAAGGGATGCACACGCTCATCCGTATCGGCCGCAATGGATGCGCTGCGAATCACATCCACCGTTTCGATGCAATGCCGCGCATCCGCCAAGCCGTACCCACGGCCCGCCAGGATCTCGCGGTAGCTGGTGGTATGCAGATCGGTGAAGCCTTCGGAAAACTCGAGTTGCTCACCGCTGACATCGATGTTGCGGTACGTGGGCTTCTTGCCTTTGACTTCGTCCGGAAGATCGTTGGCGTCGATGGACAGAAACCACCGCACCCGGGCGCGTTCGTATTCCAGATAGCCGGCGGCCTTGGTTTCCTCGCTCAGGTGAATGCGATTGTCCTGGAGCTTTCCGAAGATGAAGTGCAGCATGTCGAAAAAGTGCACACCGATGTTGGTGGCCACGCCGAACGATTTGCGCGGGTCGCCCTTCCAGCTCTCCAGGTACCACTTGCCGCGCGATGTGATATAGGTCAGTTCGACATCGAACTTGGTGTCCTTCGGTGCCGCAGCCACTTTGTCACGCAGCTTCAGGATCGCGTCATGGTGGCGCAACTGGAGAATGTTGAACACCCGCCGGCCCGTCTCCTGCTCGATGCGCGCCAGTTCGTCCATCAATTGCGGCGTGGGAACGAGCGGCTTTTCGCAGATGACATCACACCCCAGGCGCAGGCCAGCGGCGATGTGGGCATGGTGCAGATAGTTGGGCGAGCAGATCGACACGTAGTCGAGTGCGGTGGCCGGGTCGCGCTTGAGCTGGTGTGCATGCTCTGCAAACCGTTCGAACTCGGTAAAGAAGTCGCTCTGCGGCGAAATGCTGTCGATGATGCCGACCGAGTCGTTGATGTCGTAAGCCACGGCCAGATGGTTGCCGGTGTCCTTGATGGCACGCATGTGGCGGGGCGCGATGTAGCCAGCGGCGCCGATGAGGGCGAAGTTTTTCATGACGGATCCGAAGGAAAGATTTACAGGCGAAAGACGGTGAAGCCGGCCTCGGCGGCCTGCTCGCGGTTGTAAAGGCTTTTGACGTCGGCCAGGACAGGCTGTGCGCCACGGCAGTACGCGCGAAGCTCCGCGGGCGTGGCCTGCCGGTATTCGTTATGGCCGACGGCCACCACCAGTGAATCGACCGGATGGTCGGCATCGACCTGCCCCAGTGGCAGGCCGTACTCGTGATCCACCTCTTGCGCGCTGGCCCAGGGATCGGCGATCACCACGTCCGCACCCCACGCCAGGAACTCGCGCACCATGTCCACGACCTTGCTGTTGCGGATGTCCGGGCAGTTTTCCTTGAACGTGATGCCCAGGATGCCGATGCGGCAGCGGGGCACATCCATGCCATTCTTCAGCATGAGACGAATGGTGTTGCGCGCCACGTAGCGCGCCATGTTGTCGTTGATGCGCCGCCCGGCCAGGATGACCTGCGGGTGATAGCCCACTTCCTCGGCCTTGTGCGTCAGGTAATAAGGATCGACGCCGATGCAGTGTCCGCCCACCAGACCGGGACGGAACGGCAGGAAGTTCCATTTGCTGCCGGCTGCTTCCAGCACGTCGAGGGTGTCGATGCCCAGCCGTTCGAAGATGACGGACAGCTCATTCACCAGGGCGATGTTCAGGTCGCGCTGGGTGTTTTCGATGACCTTGGCGGCTTCAGCCACTTTCAGGCTGCTGGCCTTGTGGGTGCCGGCGGTGATGATGCTGCCGTACAGGGCGTCCACGGCATCGGCCACCTCGGGGGTGCTGCCGCTGGTGATCTTCTTGATCTTGGTCAGCGTGTTGACCCGGTCGCCGGGATTGATGCGCTCCGGGCTGTAGCCGCAGAAGAAGTCGGTGTTGAAGGTCTTGCCGCTGAGCCGTTCGAGCACCGGCACGCACACTTCTTCGGTCGCGCCGGGATACACGGTGGATTCGTAGATGACCACGGCGCCGTCCGGCATGACCCGGCCCACCGTTTCGCTCGCCTTGATCAGGGGCGTCATGTCGGGGCGGTTGGCCTTGTCCACCGGGGTGGGCACCGTCACGATGAAGACCTTGCAATCGCGCAGGTCCTCGGGGTTGGCGCTGTATTGCAAGTGGCTGGCGGCTTGCAGGTTCTCCGGGGTCACCTCCAGCGTACCGTCCTGGCCCGATTGCAACTCGGCGATGCGTGCGGCATTGATGTCAAAGCCGATGACCGGCCGCTGGCGGCCGAACTCCACCGCCAAAGGCAGGCCTACATAGCCGAGCCCGATCACGGCAATCCTTGCTTGTTCTAGATTCATGTTTTTATGTGGGAAGAATGGGGAGGGTCAGTTGCGGGAGCCGCCCTGCTCGCAGGCCAGGCAGCCGTCACGCCAGTCGCAAAGGCAGCCCATCATGAAACGCCTTCGGCACCCGTAGAGCGCCCATAGATGTCGTCGAACCGGACGATGTCGTCCTCGCCCAGATAGTCGCCGGATTGAACCTCGATGATTTCGAGGGGCGTCTTGCCCGGATTGGCCAGCCGATGGCGGCGGCCCACCGGAATGAACGTGGACTCGTTCTGTGCCAGCAGGTAGGTGTCTTCGCCATTGGTGATTTCGGCGGTCCCCCGCACCACCACCCAATGCTCGGCGCGGTGGTAATGCATCTGCATGCTCAGGCGCGCACCCGGGTTCACCACGATGCGCTTGACCTGAAAGCGTTCACCGCTGTCGACGGCGTCGTACCAGCCCCACGGACGATGCACCTTCCGGTGGTGGTGGGCCAGCGCGTGTCCTGCCTGCTTCAGCCGGGCCACGATGTGCTTGACGTCCTGGGTGCGGCGCTTGTCGGCCACCAGGACCGCATCGGGTGTTTCGACGACCACGATGTGGTCGAGCCCCACGCCGGCCACGAGCCGGTGGGTGGACATCAACAGGGTGTCCTGGCTGTCTTCCAGCAGGGCATCGCCCACGGTGGCGTTGCCTTGGCCGTCGCGCGGCAGCACGCCCCACAGGGCATCCCAGGCACCCAGGTCGGACCAGCCGGCCTGCAGCGCGACCGCGAACGTGGGGATGCCGATCTCCGGCATCAGCGGCAACCGTTCCATCACGGCATAGTCGATGGAATCCGAAGGGCAGGCCTGGAAGGCGGCCGCGTCAGGCCGGATGAAGTCGAGATCACGCTGCGCCCCCGCCATCGCGGCCTCGCAGGCCTGGAGGATGTCGGGGCGGCAAGCACGCAGAGCGGCCAACCACTGGCTGGCGCGCACCATGAAAAGGCCGCTGTTCCAGAAATAATCACCCGCATCGAGATAGCGCTGCGCGGTCGCGGCATCGGGCTTCTCGGCAAAGCTGGCAATGCGGTGGATGCCCGCACCCTCCGGGCCCGCCGCATGGCACTGGATGTAGCCGTAGCCGGTTTCCGGCCGGTCCGGCACGACGCCGAACGTCACCAGTCCGCCCGACAGGGCCATGGAATGGGCCCGCCGGACCGCGGCGTGAAACGCGGGCAAATCCTTCACCACGTGATCGGCCGGCATGGCCAGCATGATCGGATCATCGCCTCCAGCGCATGCCTGCAAGGCGGCCAGCGTCAGTGCGGGCGCGGTGTTGCGCCCCTCGGGCTCCAGGAGTACGCGTGCCGTCCGGATGCCGACTGCCAGCAACTGGCTGGCCGCGATGAACCGGTGCTCGGTGTTGCAGACCAGGATGGGATCGGGCGCGACGCCGATCTCCGGCGCCCACCCCTGCAGCCTCAGTGCCGTGTCCTGGAGCATGGTGCGGGGACCGGCCAACGCCAGAAACTGCTTGGGATAGGCCTCCCGCGACAGGGGCCACAAACGCGTGCCCGACCCGCCGCACAGGATGACCGGCAACAACGGCTGCGCCAAGGTCATGGCTGCGTTCCATCGCCCATCACGCGCGCGCGCAGGCTTTCATTGTCGGCCTGCAACAGGGCCAGCCGCTGGTTCAGACGGCGGACATCCCTCTCGATGCGGGTGTTCACCATGTCGGTGTGCAACGACTTCACCAGCAGCACCATGCTGGCCAGCAGCAGCAGCAGCGCAGGGGGATAGCTGATGCCCAGCAGCTTGGCCAGACGATCGATCAGTCCCGGCCAGGCCCCCAGCAAGGCAGCGGCCCCAGCCACCACCACCCAGAACAGGCCGTGCATCAGATACAGGTGATCCCTGCGGATCAGGTAAAGGATCAGCACCGCCAGGCCGATGCCCATCAGCGCGGTGGTTGCTTGCAAAGACGCCATTGGACTCCCGAATCTATGGATCTGACCCGCATCGGGCGTTTGATTGAGAGCACCGCCGGGAACAGCGCCCATCCCTGCTTGGGGACCAAGCGGACTGCGGGCGCCGAATCACCTCCGGCCTCAAGGAGGTCGGTATTGTAGGTGCACGCCTCATCCATCCCTCAGCCGCCGTCCTTCCTGTGGGCGCGCCGCACTCCCACTGCCAGTCCCCCTCTTGAAATGCGAAAGAATGCCCGTATCATTAGCACTCGACGCGACCGAGTGCTAGCAACGCTGGCGCCAAGCCGCTGAAGTCAGAAAGCGCCCGCACCCTGCGGGCGTGTTGTTGATGTCGCAATCCTTTTTTGAACCAGGAGAGATGCAATGAACCTTCGCCCCCTGCACGATCGCGTGATCGTCAAGCGCATTGAAAGCGAAACCACGACCGCTTCCGGCATCGTGATCCCCGACAACGCCGCTGAAAAGCCCGATCAAGGTGAAGTGCTGGCCGTCGGTCCCGGCAAGAAGAACGACAAGGGCGAGCTGATCGCCCTGAACGTGAAGGTCGGCGACCGCGTTCTGTTCGGCAAGTACTCTGGCCAGACCGTCAAGGTCAACGGCGACGAGTTGCTGGTGATGAAGGAAGACGACCTGTTCGCAGTCGTCGAGAAGTAAGCCTTTCGGCCCTTTTCCCGAACATCCTGTTTACTGAATCCGGAGAAATCAAATGGCAGCAAAAGACGTAGTTTTCGGCGGCGAAGCCCGCGCCCGCATGGTCGAAGGCGTGAACATCCTGGCCAATGCGGTCAAGGTCACCCTGGGCCCCAAGGGTCGCAACGTGGTGCTGGAGCGCTCGTTCGGCGCCCCCACCGTGACCAAGGACGGTGTGTCCGTGGCCAAGGAAATCGAACTCAAGGACAAGCTGCAGAACATGGGCGCCCAGCTCGTGAAGGAAGTGGCTTCCAAGACGTCCGACAACGCCGGTGACGGCACCACGACCGCCACCGTGTTGGCACAGGCCATCGTGCGCGAAGGCTTCAAGTACGTGGCCGCCGGCATCAACCCCATGGACCTCAAGCGCGGCATCGACAAGGCCGTGACGGCCCTGGTGGAAGAGCTGAAGAAGGCTTCCAAGGCCACCACGACCTCCAAGGAAATCGCCCAGGTGGGTTCGATCTCCGCCAATTCCGACGAAACCATCGGCAAGCTGATCGCTGACGCCATGGACAAGGTCGGCAAGGAAGGCGTGATCACCGTGGAAGACGGCAAGTCCCTCGAGTCCGAACTGGACGTCGTGGAAGGCATGCAGTTCGACCGCGGCTACCTGTCGCCCTACTTCATCAACAACCCCGAAAAGCAATCCGCGATTCTGGACAACCCCTTTGTGCTGCTGTTCGACAAGAAGATCAGCAACATCCGTGACCTGCTGCCCACGCTGGAGCAAGTCGCCAAGGCCGGCCGTCCGCTGCTGATCATTGCCGAAGAAGTCGAAGGCGAAGCCCTGGCGACGCTGGTGGTCAACACGATCCGCGGCATCCTGAAGGTCGTGGCAGTGAAGGCCCCTGGCTTCGGCGACCGCCGCAAGGCCATGCTGGAAGACATCGCCATCCTGACGGGCGGCAAGGTCATCGCCGAAGAAGTGGGCCTGACGCTCGAGAAGGTCACCCTGGCTGACCTGGGCCAAGCCAAGCGCATCGAAGTGGGCAAGGAAAACACGATCATCATCGACGGCGCCGGCGCCGCTGAAGACATCGAAGCCCGCGTCAAGCAAGTGCGCGTGCAGATCGAGGAAGCCACTTCCGACTACGACCGCGAAAAGCTGCAAGAGCGCGTGGCCAAGCTGGCTGGCGGTGTGGCGGTGATCAAGGTCGGCGCTGCCACCGAAGTCGAAATGAAGGAAAAGAAGGCCCGCGTGGAAGACGCCCTGCACGCCACGCGCGCAGCGGTGGAAGAAGGCGTTGTGGCTGGTGGCGGCGTGGCACTGCTGCGCGCCAAGCAAGCCGTGGGCAACTCGATCAAGGGCGACAACGCCGATCAGGACGCCGGTATCAAGCTGGTGCTGAAGGCCATCGAAGCCCCCCTGCGCGAAATCGTGAACAACGCCGGCGGCGAAGCCTCGGTCGTGGTGAACGCCGTGCTGGCCGGCAAGGGCAACTACGGTTTCAATGCCGCCAACGACACGTATGGCGACATGCTGGAACTGGGCATTCTGGACCCCACGAAGGTCACCCGCACGGCCCTGCAGAACGCCGCGTCCGTGGCCTCCCTGCTGCTGACGACGGAATGCATGATCGCTGAAGCCCCCAAGGACGACGCACCGGCCGGCGGCGGCATGCCCGACATGGGCGGCATGGGTGGCATGGGCGGCATGGGCATGTAATTGCCAGCCGCACCGGACGGGATGCACTCCCGCCCGGCTGCTCCATCAAAAAACCCCGCAGGTTGCAAGGCCTGCGGGGTTTTTCTTTGGCGGGGCCGTGGGTACGGCCCGCAGGATCGAGGGGCCGCTCAGAAACGGTAGGTCGCGCTCAGCACCACGTTGCGCCGGGGCGCCCACCAGCAATCGCCGCGCGACAGGCAGGTGCTCATGTACTGCTTGTCGGCCACGTTGTTGATGTTGAGCGCGTAGCGCCATGCCTGGCTGTCATAGGCCAGCAACGCATCTCCGACGAGCGACGATGGAACGCGCGGGCCGGAACCATCGCGGAACGCGGAGAGATACCGCACCCCGGCCCCGGCCGAGAAGCCGCGAATCCCCGCGACGGAAAATCGATACAGCCCCCACACGGCCGCCTGGTTGCGGGGCAGTCCTTCCAGGGTCGGATCCACATTGGTGTAGTTGTAGTGGGCGATCAGATCGAACGCGGTGGTCACGCGGGTCTTCAGTTCCAGCTCCAGCCCCTTGTTGCGGGTCTGGCCGGCCTGCAGCGTGTTCATCGGATTGGTCGGATCGGTGACCTTCTGGTTCTTTTCCTTCAGGTCGTACACCGAGGCGGTGAACGAGGTCGCGCCGCCTTCGGGCAGGTACTTCACCCCCACTTCGATCTGCTCGCCTTGCAGCGGCTTGAAGCGGGCCCCCGAGGTGTTGGTGCCGCTTACCGGGCTGAACGACTCCGCATAGCTGATGTACGGCGTCCAGCCGCCGGCCAGTTGGTACATCACGCCCAGGCGCTTGGTGGTGTCGCTGGTGCGGTCATCGGCCGAGCCGGCCAGGGCATTCGCCACGCGGTCATGGCGCAGGCCGGCGATGAAGATCCATCGGTCCCACTTCATCTGGTCCTGCACATAAATGCCGGTCTGGCGCTGCACGTTCCGGGGCTGCGCGGTGAGCGGCCGGTCGGTCCGCCCGCTGTACACCGGCGCGAACGCGTCGATGGGCGAATCGTAGGCATCGCCGGATTCCGCCTTGTCCTCCGACTGGCGATTCCAGTCGAGGCCCAGCAGCAACTGGTGCTGCACGGCGCCCGTGGTGAGCCGGCCCAGCAGGTTGGTGTCGACCGCGGCCATGCGCGTGCGGGTCACGTTCTGCCCATACAGCCGGCCGATCAGGCGCTGGTTGACCGGGTCGGCGCCCCACCCGCCCGGATCGGTGAAGAAGTCCGCATAGTGGTAGCCGCCCCGGTTCTCGTTGCGGGCCCAGCGCAGGTTCTGGCGCGCCGTCCAGGCATCGTTGAAACGGTGTTCGAACTGGTAGCCGATGGATTGCCGATCGGTGTCGTAGTAGTCGCCCGGCTCGCCGATGAACCGGCTGGTGGGCAGCTGCCCGTTGGGATTGGGAAGCAAGGTGCCCGACCAGGGCAGGAACTGCGACGTGCTGCCCGAGCGGTCCTGCTGCCAGTGCGCCTGGAGCAGCAGCGACGTCGCCGCATTGGGCCGCCACATCAGCGACGGCGCGATCAGAGGCGGCGGTCGTCGGGCACGTGGTCCACCTGCGTGTCGGCGTCGCGGGCCAGCGCCACGAGGCGGTACGACCACTGGCCATCGGCCGTGAGCGGGCCGGTCAGGTCGGCCTGCAGCTGCTTGCGGTTCCAGCTGCCGATCTGCACGCCCACTTCGCGCTGCGCTTCCTGCAGCGGGCGCTTGCTCACCATGTTGACCACGCCCGCCACGGTGCCGGTGCCGAACAGCATGCCCGAAGGACCGCGCAGCACCTCCAGGCGCTCCAGCGTGTACAGCTCCGCGGGCGTGGTGCTGGTGTAGTAGTTGTAGCTCTGGCGCAAGCCATCGAGGTAGATGTCCGGGTAGCTGCCGCGCACGCGCACGCTGTCGGAGCGGCTGTCCAGACCATAGGCATCGCTGCGCACGCCCGCCGCATAGAGCAGCGCGCCCTGGAAGGTCGTCGCGCCCTGGTCGACCATCTGGTCGCGCGTGATGACGGTGACCGATTGCGGCGTTTCGCTGAGCGGCGTGTCGGTCTTGGTGGCCGTGGTGGCGCTGCGGGCGCGGTAGCCCACCACGGGGCCGGTGGCGGATTCCTTTTCTGCGTTGGCATCCACCCGCACTTCAGACAGCGTGGCGCCCACGCCCTGTGCATGCGCCCAAGGCACCAACCCCAGGGCGGCGGCCACGCAGGCAGGGCCCCGCAGATCAATGAATTTCATGGCAAATATAAATAGTATTGATAACGATTCCCATTTTAAAAATCGATCGCCTATTCGTAAGCCATTTGTTGCAATCGGGCGACATCCCGGCGCGGCATTCCCGGCATGGTGCGCAACCGCCGGCCAGGCGCCTGCCCCGCCGTTCGCCCACGAAAAATCCCCGCCGGTCTTGCAACTTGCGGGGATGGGGGGAGGCGCGGTGGATGGCAGCGCCGGCAGCAACCGCGCAGCGCCGGCCGTTCAGGTCAACGCAGTTGGCGCAACAGGCCGGCGGTCGAAGCGTCCAGCCCGTCGGTGTCTCCCGAGGACAGGCGGGGCTCCAGCTCCCGGGCCAGCACCTTGCCCAGTTCCACCCCCCACTGGTCGAAGCTGTTGATGCCCCAGACCGCGCCACTCACGAACACGCGGTGCTCGTAGAGCGCGATGAGCGCGCCCAGCGATGCGGGTGCCAACTGGTCCAGCACCAGGAACGTGCTGGGGCGGTTGCCGGTGAAGTGCCGGTGCCCGGACTCCTGCGGCCGGCCCAGCATCAGCGCCTTGGCCTGGGCCAGGGCGTTGGCCACGAGGCGCGAATGGTGGTGCGGCAGGTCGCGCGCGCCCTTGCGCAGCGCGATGAATTCCACCGGAATCACGTCGGGCCCCTGGTGGACCATCTGGAAGAACGCGTGCTGGCCGTTGGTGCCGGGTTCTCCCCACACCACGGGCGAGGTCTGCACCGCCAGCGGCCGGCCTTCCCAGTCCACGCCCTTGCCGTTGCTCTCCATCTCCAGCTGCTGCAGGTAGGCCGGCAGCCGGCGAAGGCCGTGGCTGTAGGGCGCCACGCAGCGGCTGGCGAACCGGTGGAAGTTGCGGTACCACACGTCCAGCAGGCCGAGGCGCACCGGCAGGTTGCGCTCCAGCGGCGCGTGGCGAAAGTGCTCGTCCATCGCGTGGGCGCCGGCCAGCAGGTCGCGGAAATGCGCCGCGCCGATGGCGATGGCGATCGGCAGGCCGATGGCCGACCACAGCGAATAGCGCCCGCCCACCCAGTCCCAGAAGCCGAGCGTGGTGTCGATGCCGAACTCCGCCGCGGCTTCGACGTTGGTCGTCAGCGCGACGAAATGGCGCGACACCGACACGCGCCCGGCCTGCCGCGGACTGCCGCCGTGCGACAGGAACCAGTCGCGCGCCGCATGGGCGTTGGACATGGTCTCGGCGGTGGTGAACGTCTTGGAGGCGATGAGGAACAGCGTGCTCTCGGGCCGCAGCGTGTGCAGCAGCGTGCCCAGTTCCTGCCCGTCGACGTTGGAGACGAAGTGCAGGCGCTTGTCGCTCTGGCGCAGGTCGTCCAGCGCCTTCACCACCATGGAAGGCCCGAGGTCCGACCCGCCGATGCCGATGTTCACGATGTCGGTGATGGCGGTGTCGGCACGCACGCGCTCGGCCAGCGCCAGCATCGCGTCGAGCGTGGTGTGCACGTCGCGCAGGCTGTTTGCTACGAAATCAGTAGCACCAAGGGCATGGTTTTCTAGGGCATCGGCCGGATTTCGCAACAACCAGTGCATCACCGCGCGCTGCTCGGTGTGGTTGATCGCCTCGCCGGCGAACATGGCGTCGCGATAGGCCTCCAGACCGCATTCGCGCGCCAGCTGCATGAGCAGCGCCTCGGTCGGCCGGTCGATGCGGTTCTTGGACAGGTCGGCGAACAGGTGCGGCGCCTCCTGGCTGAAGTTTTCGAAGCGCAGCGGGTCGGTGGCGAACGCCTGGCGCACGTCGAAGGTGCGGCCGATGTCGTCGTAGCGGGCCTGCAGCGCCGCCCAGGCGGTGGTGTGGTCGCAGCGGATGCGTTGGGGCATGGTCATGGGTCAGGCGGCCTGCATCATGTGTTCGAGCTTGGCCGCATCGGCCGCGAAGGCGCGGATGCCTTCGGCGAGCTTCTCGGTCGCCATGGCGTCGGCATTGAACGCGTAGCGGAAGGCGGGCTCGTCGTATTCGACGGCCGGCAGGTCCAGCGCGCGCGCCGCCTCGGGGTCGAGCGCGCGGGTCAGCGGCGCATCGCTGGCCGCCAGCTGCGCGAGCAGGTCGGGGGCGATGGTCAGCAGGTCGCAGCCGGCCAGCGCGGTGATCTGCCCCACGTTGCGAAAGCTCGCCCCCATGACCTCGGTGGCGATGCCGAAGTGCTTGTAGTACTGGTAGATCTGGCGCACCGACTGCACGCCAGGGTCGTTGGCGCCGGCCATGGCCACCTCGTCCCACTGGGCGCCGGCCTGCTTCTTGTACCAGTCGTAGATGCGGCCGACGAAGGGCGAGATCAACTGCACCTTGGCGCGGCCGCAGGCCACGGCCTGCACGGGCGAGAACAGCAGCGTGAGGTTGGTGTGGATGCCGCGCTCTTCCAGGATGCGGGCGGCTTCGATGCCCTCCCAGGTGGCGGCGATCTTGATGAGCACGCGGGCGGTGTCCACGCCCTCGGCCTGGTACAGCTCGATGATGCGTTCGCCCCGCGTGACGGTGGCCATGGTATCGAACGACAGGCGCGCATCCACTTCGGTGGAGACGCGGCCGGGAATGAGGGAGAGGATTTCGCAGCCGAACCGCACGATCAGCCGGTCCATGATTTCTTCCACCGGATGGTTCTTCCAGCGGGTCACGGCCTCTTGCAGCAGGGGGG
>NZ_BAAJYR010000103.1:0-11944 GCF_057546605.1 Acidovorax sp. KPB24-03
GATCTGCGCCTGGATGGTCACATCCAGCGCCGTGGTCGGCTCGTCGGCGATGACGAGGTCGGGCCCGTGCAGCAGCGCGATGGCGATCGCCACGCGCTGGCGCATGCCGCCCGACAGCTCGCGCGGCAACGCGCCCTCGAACCCGGACAGCCCGATCAGCTCGATGGCGGCGGCGGCCCGCCGCGATCGCTCGGCGGGGGCGCCCCCCCGGGCCTCCAGGCCGAGTTCCACGTTCTGCTGCACCGTGAGCCACGGAAAGAGCGCGAACGACTGGAACACCATGCGATGCCGCGCGCCGGGCCGTACAGCGGCTGGCCCCGGTAGCGAACATCGCCGGCATCCACCGGAACCAGGCCCGCCAGGATGCGCAGCAGCGTGGACTTGCCCGACCCCGACTGCCCGAGCAGCGCCACGATCTCACCCTCCTGCAGCACGAGATCGACCCCCTCCAGCACCGAACGCGCGGTGCCGTCGCTGGAGCGAAAAGACTTGCCCACCTGGGCCAGCTCGGCGATGGGGGACATGGGAGAGGTTTCCATGGGTTCGGTTCCAGGCGTCAGGAGTGCATGCGGTTTTCGGCCATCGCGTAGAGGCGCCGCCACACGAAATGGTTCATGCCCATGACGAAGACGCACATCACGCCGATGCCCAGCGCGATGCGGGGAAAGTCGCCGATCGCCGTCATGTGGGCGATGTAGCTGCCCAGGCCATCGGCCTGCAGCGTGGTGTCGCCCCAGGTCACGTATTCAGCCACGATGCTCGCATTCCACGAGCCGCCGCTGGCCGCGATCGCACCGGTGACGAAGCTGGGAAACACCGCCGGCAGCAGGTAGCGCTTCCAGCGCAGCCAGCCCGACAGCCCCAGATTCTGTGCGGCATAACGCAACTCCGACGGCACGCTGGAAGCCCCGGCGATCACGTTGAAGAGCAGATACCACTGCGTGCCGAGCACCATCAACGGCGCCAGCCAGAGGTTCGGATCGAGGTGCCAGCGCACGATCAGCACCACGGCCAGCGGGAACATCAGGTTGGCCGGAAAGGCCGCCAGAAACTGCGCCACGGCCTGCAGCCGGCCCGCCCAGCGCGGATTCATGCCGATCCAGACGCCCACCGGCACCCAGACCGCCGCCGCCAGCAGGATCAGCACGACCACGCGCACCAGCGTGTACGTGCCGAGCACGAAGACATGGCCTACCTCGTGCCAGCCCACCTCGCTGTGGATGAAGCGCACGAGCCAGATCACCGCCAACATCACCGCCGCCGCCAGCAAGGCATCGCCCGCGCGCGTCAGGGCGGGATGGGGCACGGAGGGGCGTGCACGGATCGAGGTGCCGTCATGACGACGGCGCAGCCGCGTGAGCGACCACTCCAGCGGCACCACGAACAGCGCCACCACCCGCTTGAGCTGCGACGTGCGGCGCATCCAGGACAGCAGCCAGGAGGTCGGCTGGGCTTCGCTGCCGCCCTCCTCGAACCGGAACTTGTCGGCCCAGGCGATGAGCGGGCGAAAGAACAGCTGGTCGTACAGCACGATGCCGACCAGCATGCCCACGATCGCCCAGCCGATCGCGCCCAGGTCGCGCGCCTCGATGGCCAGGGCGATGTAAGAGCCCACACCCGGCAGCTTGATGTCCTGGTGTGATACCGAAATCGCCTCCGACGCCACCACGAAGAACCAGCCGCCGGACATGGACATCATCATGTTCCACAGCAGCCCTGGCATGGCGAAGGGCAGCTCCAGCCGCCAAAAGCGCTGCCAGCCCGACAGCTGGAACACCGCAGCGGCTTCGCGCAGTTCGGCCGGCACCGTGCGCATGGACTGGTACAGGCTGAAGGCCATGTTCCAGGCTTGGGAGGTGAAGATGGCGAAGATCGCCGCGCACTCGACGCCGAAGAGGTTGCCCGGAAACAGCGCGATGAACCCCGTCACGGTGATCGACAGGAAGCCCAGGATCGGGATGGACTGCAGGATGTCCAAGAGCGGCACCATCACCCGCTCCGCCGTGCGGTACTTGGCCGCCAGCGCCGCGAAGACGCAGGCAAACACCAGCGATGCGCCCAGTGCGATGAACATGCGCAGCGTGGTGCGCAGCAGATAGTACGGCAGCATCCACGGATCGAGCGACAGCGGCAGCACGTCGCCCACCTGGTAGGGCCGTGCCATCTGCGAGCCGCCCCAGGCCAGCGCGAAGAGCACGGCCAGCACCAGGGGTAGCAGGGCCCAATCCCATCGGTTACCGGTGGCCTGCACCACCTGCCGCGGGAAAAACCGCTTGTCGATCATCCTTGCGCCCTTCTCCCTGTGACGCGAAACAGCCTAGCAGCGGCCCGTGACAAGCCGAAGACGAAGCCACCGCTGCTGCGGCCCGCCGCGCCCCATCCCTGCGCGCCTGGGGCACAGGCATCCCGCCCTGCGATCAGGGCGGTGCCGCATGGTCAGTCCAGACGGCCGTGGCAGCTCTTGTACTTCTTGCCGCTGCCGCAAGGGCATGGGTCGTTGCGGCCGACACGGGGCACTTCGCCCGCGAGCGCACCGGCCGCCATGGCGGCCTCGGAGCGGACCTCCACCTCACCGGTCTCGGTGGGGGCGGTGTAGGTCACGTTGGCGATCTTCTCGGCACGGCTCTCCAGGGCCTCGGCGGCCTCGTCCAGCTGCGCAGGCGACTGCACCTGCACCGTCATCAGGATCTTGGTCACTTCGTTCTTGACCTGGTCGATGAGCTGGCGGAACAGCTCGAACGCCTCGCGCTTGTATTCCTGCTTGGGCTGCTTTTGCGCGTAGCCGCGCAGGTGGATGCCCTGGCGCAGGTAGTCGAGGGCCGCCAGGTGGTCGCGCCAGTTGGAGTCGAAGCTCTGCAGCAGCACCGCGCGTTCGAACTGGTTGAAATTCTCCTGGCCCACCAGCTCCAGCTTGGCCTGGAAGGCGGCCTTGCCTGCGGTGAGCACCTTTTCCAGGATCTCGTCGTCGGTGATGGCGTGCGCGCTGTCCACTTCCTGCTTGAGCGGCAACTGGATCTGCCAATCCTCGGCCAATGCCTTCTCGAGCGCCTGCAGGTTCCACTGCTCTTCGACCGATTCGGCCGGCACGTACTGGCGCACCAGATCGGTCAGGCAGTCTTCCTGCATGTTGGCGATCAGGCCGGACAGGTCGCTCGCGTCCAGGATCTCGTTGCGCTGCTGGTAGATCACCTTGCGCTGGTCGTTGGAAACGTCGTCGTATTCCAGCAGCTGCTTGCGGACATCGAAGTTGCGCGCCTCGACCTTGCGCTGCGCCGACTCGATGCTGCGCGTGACGATGCCCGCTTCGATGGCCTCGCCATCGGGCATCTTGAGGCGGTCCATGATCGCCTTCACGCGGTCGCCGGCGAAGATGCGCATCAGCGAATCGTCCAGGCTCAGGTAGAACCGCGAAGAGCCAGGGTCGCCCTGGCGGCCCGAGCGGCCCCGCAGCTGGTTGTCGATGCGGCGCGACTCGTGGCGCTCGGTCGCAATGATGCGCAGGCCACCCAGCTCCTTGATCTTCTCGTGGTCGCGCGTCCACTGCGCGCGCACCTCGGCCACGCGGCTTTCCTTGGTCGCTTCGTCGAGCGACTCGTCGCTCTCGATGGCGGCCAGCGCCTTTTCGATGTTGCCGCCCAGCACGATGTCGGTGCCGCGGCCCGCCATGTTGGTTGCGATCGTGATCATGCCGGCACGGCCGGCCTGGGCCACGATGTCGGCCTCGCGGGCATGCTGCTTGGCGTTCAGCACCTGGTGCGGCAGGTTTTCCTTTTGCAGCAGCTGGTCGATGATTTCGGAGTTCTCGATCGACGTGGTGCCCACCAGCACGGGCTGGCCGCGCTCATGGCACTCGCGGATGTCCTTGATCGCCGCCTCGTACTTTTCGCGCGTGGTCTTGTACACGCGGTCCAGCTGGTCGTTGCGCTTGCTCGGGCGGTTCGGAGGAATCACCACGGTTTCCAGGCCGTAGATTTCCTGGAATTCATAGGCCTCGGTGTCGGCCGTTCCGGTCATGCCCGCCAGCTTCTTGTACAGGCGGAAGTAGTTCTGGAACGTGATGGATGCCAGCGTCTGGTTCTCGGCCTGGATGCCCACGCCTTCCTTGGCCTCGACGGCCTGGTGCAGGCCTTCGCTCCAGCGGCGGCCCGACATGAGGCGGCCGGTGAATTCGTCCACGATGACGATCTCGCCTTCCTGCACCACATAGTGCTGGTCGCGGTGGTAGAGGTGGTTGGCCCGCAGCGCCGCATACAGGTGGTGCATGAGCGTGATGTTGGCCGGGTCGTAGAGCGATGCGCCTTCAGCGATCAAGCCGCGGCTGGCAAGAACGCGCTCGGCGGTTTCATGGCCCTGCTCGGTCAGGAACACCTGGTGCGTCTTCTCGTCGAGCGTGAAATCGCCCGGCTTGGTGACGCCCTCGCCGGTGCGCGGATCGGCCTCGCCCTCTTGGCGCACCAGCAGCGGCACGACCTCGTTCATGGCGATGTACATCGCCGTGTGGTCTTCGGCCTGGCCGCTGATGATGAGCGGCGTGCGCGCCTCGTCGATCAGGATCGAATCCACCTCATCGACGATGGCGAAGTTCAGCCCGCGCTGGACCCGGTCGCGCGACTCGTACACCATGTTGTCGCGCAGGTAGTCGAAGCCGTACTCGTTGTTGGTGCCGTAGGTGATGTCGGCCTGGTAGGCGGCCTGCTTTTCCTCGCGCGGGGCCTGCGGCAGGTTGATGCCGACGGTCAGGCCCAGGAAGTTGTACAGGCGACCCATCCACTGGGCATCGCGGTTGGCGAGGTAGTCGTTGACCGTCACCACGTGCACACCGTCGCCGGACAGCGCATTCAGGTAGACCGGCAGCGTGGCGGTGAGCGTCTTGCCTTCGCCGGTGCGCATTTCCGAAATCTTGCCGTAATGCAGCGCCATGCCGCCCAGCAACTGGACGTCGAAGTGGCGCATTTTCATGATGCGCTTGGAGCCTTCGCGCACCACGGCGAAAGCCTCTGGCAGCAGGTCGTCCAGCGATTCGCCTTTGGAGACGCGTTCCTTGAACTCGGCGGTCTTGGCGCGCAGCGCCTCGTCACTCAGCTTTTCGTAGTCGGGCTCCATCGCATTGATGCGGGCCACCGTCTTGCGGTATTGCTTGAGGAGCCGGTCATTGCGGCTGCCGAATAATTTGGTGAGGAAATTGGTGGCCATGCGAGCAGGACCGCGCCGCGTGCCCGAAGGCGTACGGCGCGACCAGAATCCCTAAAGAAGAAGTGAGTTCAGGTGGGGCTGCGTTCTCGGGTTGCAAGTTGCGCAACCCGGGTCGGCAGGTCCGGACCGCAGATTTTACCTGCGCGGGGTGACGGGCTGGCCATCGGCCTTTTGGGCCGGTCCGGCACTGGCCACGCGGGTGGAGGGCGCCTGGGCTCCGGCCATCAGGAATTTTTGCGGATCCTGCGGAACGCCCTGCACCAGCACTTCGAAATGCAGGTGGGGGCCGGTGGAGCGGCCCGTCGTGCCGACCTCGGCGATCTTCTGCCCGCGGCGCACGAGGTCGCCGCGCTTGACCATCGTTTTGGAGGCATGTGCATAGCGGGTGACCAGCTGATTGCCGTGGTCCACCTCGATCATGTTGCCGTAGGCGGGGTGGTACTCCTGCGCGACCACCACGCCTCCAGCCGCCGCGAGGATGGGCGTGCCCGTGTCCGCCTGGAAGTCCAATCCCGTGTGCAGGGCGGAGTGGCCCGTGATGGGATCGATGCGCCAGCCGAACGCCGAGCCGGGAAGCTTGCCCAGCACCGGCGCCTGCGTCGGCACCATGTGCTTTCGGATGTGCTGGTCGAACAGCCGCGATTCCACCACGGTCATCAGGTCCACCCGGCGGTCCGTGAGCTGGGCCAGGTCGTCCAGCGTGCGCTCCAGCTCCTGCATGTCCATGGGATGGCCCGACACCAGCGCACCGCCCTGCCCGGGCGGCCGGGACAGTTCCGACGCCGGCATGCCCGCCAGCCCCAGCACCCGCTCGCCCAGCGATTCCAGCTGCATGACCCGAGCCTGCATCTCGCCGACCTTGCGCGCCATGGCGTCAAGGTTGGCGCGCATGAAGCGGTCGCGCTCTTCCATTTCGTCCTTGGCCACCAGCTTGACCAGCGACCCGACGATGGGCCAGCCTTCGCGCGCGCCCTTGAGAAAGACCCAGTGGTAGAGCATGGCCGCGACCAGCATGATGCTGAACGAGACCAGCAAGCCCGCCGCCATGAGCCGTGTCCCTGTCAGGTGTATGGCCCGGCTTCGCGCCAGCCGGGCGTCCGTGATAATCAAGTGCACTACATTTCTCCGCGCCGCGCGGCGCATTGCCATGAACCGCCGTCACCAAGCCGTCACCCTGCTTCAAGCCACGGAGGAATCCCCCACATTGGCCAAGCTGGCAGCACTGACGCGCGAATCCACGGAGCGGCTCAAGGCCATCGAGCCATTGATCCCACCCACTTTGCGACCCGCCATTCAGGCAGGGCCGATCGAAGGCCCGACATGGTGCCTGCTAGTGCGCAGCAACGCAGCGGCGGCCAAGGTGCGTCAGCTGCTGCCTGCCTTGCAGGCGCATTTGCGCACTCGGGGGTGGGAGGTTAACTCCATTCGCCTCAAAATCCAAACCTGAAGCCCGCAAGGGAAGGCATGGCAAAGGGGGAGACGAAAAGAGGGAAAGATGGTGCCGATTGTCGGAATCGAACTGACGACCTACCGCTTACAAGGCGGGTGCTCTACCAACTGAGCTAAATCGGCGAAGGCTGCATTCTAGCCGCGCGAAATGCGCCGCAGCCGCATGGCAACGCTATTTGACGCGCTTGAGCGAGGGCCGGCCACCGGAGCCCGGCGAAGTGGGCCGGGGCGGCGCACCACCGTCGTCCGGAGGCGAATCGGTGGACACCAGCTGCACCACACGGTCGTCCGCGCCCGTCGAAGACTCGGACTCCGCGGGTGCGGAGGTGGCCGTGCTGAGGACCGAGGAAGACAGCACGCCGCCTTCGCTCGGCTCCAGCACGTCCACCGGCGGCGGAAAGGCCATGCCCTGGCCATTCTCGCGCGCGTAGATGGCGATCACGCGGCCCACGGGGACCATGATGTCGCGCGGCTTGCCGCCGAAGCGCGCCTTGAACTCGATGAAATCGTTGCCCAGCTGCAGCGCGCTGGTCGCGTCGTAGCTGATGTTGAGCACGATCTCGCCATCCTTCACATACTCGCGCGGCACCTGAACCGAGTCGTCCACCCGCACGGCAACGTAGGGCGTGAGCCCGTTGTCGGTGCACCACTCATACAAGGCCCGGATGAGATAGGGGCGAGTGGAGGTGGAATCCTGGGCGTTCATCATGGTGGCGTGCGGGAAGGAAGGATTGCGCAATCACTTGCGCATGACTTTTTCGGAAGGCGTCAGCGCTTCGATGTACGCAGGACGCGAGAAGATGCGCTCAGCATACTTGAGCAGCGGCGCGGCGTTCTTGCTCAGGTCGATGCCGTAGTAGTCCAGGCGCCAGAGCAGCGGCGCGATGGCCACGTCCAGCATCGAGAAATTCTCGCCCAGCATGTACTTGTTCTTGAGAAACACGGGCGCCAGTTGCGTGAGACGGTCGCGGATGTGGGCGCGGGCTTTTTCCAGCGCTTTCTCGTTGCCCTTGGTGGCACGCGATTCGAGGATGTTCACGTGAACGAACAGTTCCTTCTCGAAGTTCAGCAGGAACAGGCGCACGCGGGCGCGGTCCACCGGGTCGCCGGGCATCAGTTGCGGATGCGGGAAGCGCTCGTCGATGTATTCGTTGATGATGTTCGACTCGTACAGGATCAGGTCGCGCTCGACCAGGATCGGCACCTGTCCGTAGGGGTTCATCACGCTGATGTCTTCGGGCTTGTTGTACAGGTCCACATCGCGGATCTCGAAGTCCATTCCCTTCTCGAACAGAACGAAACGGCAGCGATGGGAGAAGGGACAGGTCGTACCCGAATAAAGCACCATCATGGTGAGAGGCTCCTAAAAATCAAAAAGAGTGGGCGCAGGATGCGTCCACTCTGAAAACCTGGGCAGCGCCAGGTCTGGCGCCGCAGGCGGTTGGTGCGGTTACTTGATGTCTTTCCAGAAAGCTGCGTTGAGCCTCCAGGCAATCACCGTGAACACACCGAGGAAAATCAAAACCCAGACGCCGACGCGCAACCGGGTATTTTGCGCTGGCTCGCCCATCCATTGCAGGTAATTGACGAGATCACCCACGGCCTGGTCGTATTGGAGGGGGCTCATTGTGCCCGGACTCACCTGCGTCCAGCCTTTGAAGACTTCCGTCTTGTGGCCATGGCTCTCCTGCTGTTCGAACACGGGGCGTCGGTCGCCCTGCAATTGCCAGAGCACGTGAGGCATGCCGACACTCGGGAAGGCGAGATTATTCCATCCCGTGGCCTTGGTCTCGTCGCGGTAGAAAGTGCGCAGGAAGGTATAGAGGTAATCCGCCCCCGTTCCGCCATGGCCGGCGCGCGAGCGGGCGATCACCGTGAGGTCGGGCGGATTGGCGCCGAACCAGTCCTTGGCCTGGCGCGGATCGATGGTGGACTTCATGGTCTCGCCCACCTTTTCGGTGGTGAACAGCAGGTTGTCCTTGATCTGCTGGTCGGTGAGGCCGATGTCCTTCAGGCGGTTGAACCGCATGAACGCGGCCGAGTGGCAGCTCAGGCAGTAGTTGACGAACAGTTTGGCGCCGTTTTGCAGCGAGGCCGTGTCGTTGGTCTGGACAGGTGCCTTGTCCCAGGCGATGCCGCCTTCGGCAGCCTGCGCGCCCGTGGCGATGCCCAGGGCCGCGATCAGCGTGAGGATGATTTTTTTCATGGGATGGGTCTCCTGCCTGCTCAATGCGCCTTGAAGATCACGCGGTCCGGCACGGGCTTGGGCTCGCCGAGCCGGCTCCACCAGGGCATGAGCAGGAAGAAACCGAAATAGAACAGCGTGCCGACCTGCGAGACACGCTCACCCAGCGGCGACGGTGGCTGCACGCCCAGATAGGCCAGTGCGACGAAGTTGATCACGAAGATGCCGTACAGGTACTTGTGCCAGCCCGGACGGTAGCGGATCGACTTGACCGGGCTCATGTCCAGCCAGGGCAGGAAGAACAGGATGATGACGGCGCCGCCCATCACGACCACGCCCCAGAACTTGGCGTCGATCGACAGCATGAGGGCGATGGCCGCTGCCGCGATGGCCACGATCGCCACCTTGATGAAAACCGGCAGGCGGCCCTTGACCACGCCGAAGCCGGCGGCCAGCACCACGCACGCGATGAGGGCGTACATCATCTCGCTGGTGATGGCGCGCAGCATGGAATAGAACGGCGTGAAGTACCAGACGGGCGCGATGTGCGCGGGCGTCTTGAGCGGATCGGCCGGGATGAAGTTGTTGTACTCGAGGAAGTAGCCACCGAACTCGGGCGCGAAGAACACCACGGCCGAGAAGATGAACAGGAACACGCAGACCCCGAAGATGTCATGCACCGTGTAGTAGGGGTGGAACGGGATGCCATCCAGCGGGTGGCCCTTGTCGTCGCGGGGGGCGTTGGGGCCCTTGATCTCCACGCCGTCGGGGTTGTTGGAGCCCACGTCGTGCAGCGCCAGCAGATGCGCCACCACCAGGCCCAGCAGCACCAGCGGCACGGCGATCACGTGGAAGCTGAAGAAGCGGTTCAGCGTGGCATCGCCCACCACGTAGTCGCCGCGGATCAGCAGCGCGAGGTCGGGGCCGATGAAGGGGATGGCCGCGAACAGGTTCACGATCACCTGGGCGCCCCAGTACGACATCTGGCCCCAGGGCAGCAGGTAGCCCATGAACGCCTCGGCCATGAGCGCCAGGAAGATGGCGCAGCCGAAGATCCAGACCAGTTCGCGCGGCTTGCGGTACGAGCCGTAGAGCAGCCCGCGGAACATGTGCAGGTACACCACCACGAAGAACGCCGAGGCGCCCGTGGAGTGCATGTAGCGAATCAGCCAACCCCACGGCACGTCGCGCATGATGTACTCGACCGACTCGAAGGCCTTCGCAGCGTCGGGCTTGTAGTGCATCACCAGGAAGATGCCGGTGACGATCTGGATCACCAGCACCAGCAGGGCCAGCGAGCCGAAGATGTACCAGAAGTTGAAGTTCTTCGGCGCGTAGTACTCCGACATGTGGACGCGGTAGGCGTCGAACGCGGTCGGGAACCGGTTCTCGAACCAGTTGGTGACTTTGGCGCCGGTGGAGGCGTTGGGGGAGATGTCCTTGAATTCGTGGGCCATGTCGTGTTCCCTCATGCCTTCTTGTCTTCACCGATCAGGAGCTTGGTCTCCGACAGGTACATGTGGGGAGGCACTTCCAGGTTGTCCGGCGCCGGCTTGTTCTTGAAAACGCGGCCGGCCATGTCGAACGTGGAACCGTGGCAGGGGCACAGGAAGCCGCCCTTCCAGTCGTCGGGCAGCGAGGGCTGTGCACCGGGCACGAACTTGTCCGAAGGCGAGCAGCCCAGGTGGGTGCAGATGCCCACGGCCACGAGGATTTCAGGCTTGATGGAACGTGCCTCGTTGCGGGCGTATTCGGGGGTGAGTTCGCTCGGCTTGCGCTCCGACTTCGGGTCGGCCAACTGCGCATCCAGCGAGGGCAGCGCGGCGAGCTGGTCGGGCGTGCGCTTGATGATCCACACGGGCTTGCCACGCCATTCGACCGTGATTTTCTCGCCCGGCTTGAGATCGGAAATATCGACTTCGACCGCGGCGCCTGCCGCCTTGGCCTTCTCGGAAGGCTGGAACGTGCTCACGAACGGTACGGCGGTTGCTACGCCGCCCACGGCACCAGCGCAGCCAGAGGCGATGAGCCACGTCCGCTTGCTGGAGTCGATAGGAGTTTCACTCATGGGTGTCCTCGTTGTACTTCGCTGGGTGGGGCAATCGCGGAATTGTAGCGGAGTGAAAATGGGTATTCCTAGGCGTTAACACCCCTCAACCTGCGCAATACTGCGAGGGTTTTCAGCTATATCAAGGAGGGGCGAAATGAGCATCGCAAAGGAATTCAAAGAGTTCGCGATCAAAGGTAATGTGGTAGACCTTGCGGTCGGCGTGATCATCGGCGGCGCCTTCGGCAAGATCGTCGATTCGGTGGTCAGCGACCTGATCATGCCGGTGGTGGGGCTGGTCTTCGGCCGGCTGGATTTCTCCAACCTGTTCGTGGTGCTGGGCACCGTGCCGCCCGGCGTGCCGCAGACGCTGGACGCGCTCAAGAAGGCCGGCGTTCCGGTGCTGGCCTACGGCAACTTCATCACCGTGGCGGTCAACTTCCTGATCCTGGCTTTCATCATCTTCATGATGGTCAAGCAGATCAACCGCCTCAAGCGCCAGGCGCCAGCACCCGCACCGGCCCCGGTGGCGACGCCGGAAGACATCGTGCTGCTGCGCGAGATCCGCGACAGCCTCAAGCGCTGAAAGGCCGGGCGCGCGGCGCGCCCGGAGCACCCGGCGCAGGCGGCCTTCCGGCCGCTCAGGCGGCCGAGGCCAGCCGCCGCGCCATGCGCACGGCCTCGATCAGGCTGGAGGCATCCGCGATGCCCTGGCCGGCGATGTCGAATGCCGTGCCGTGGTCGGGGCTGGTGCGCACCAGCGGCAGGCCGAGCGTCACGTTCACGCCCTTGTCCACGCCCAGGTACTTGACCGGTATCAGTCCCTGGTCGTGGTACATCGCCAGCACGGCATCGAACTCGCCCGCGCGCTGCGGCGTGTGGCGTGCCCGCATGAAGATGGTGTCGGGGGCGTAGGGGCCGTGCGCGTCCACGCCCAGGCGGCGCGCGGCCTCGACGGCCGGGGCGATCACTTCCAACTCTTCAGGGCCGAACAGGCCGCCCTCGCCCGCGTGCGGATTGAGCCCCGCCACGCCGATGCGCGGCGCGCGGCCCAGGCTGCGCGAGAGCGC
>NZ_BAAJYR010000104.1:0-11865 GCF_057546605.1 Acidovorax sp. KPB24-03
AAAATGGCGCGGTCGCTGAGTTAAATGAGCAACTTGCAGGGCGACGTAAAACAAATCTGCTAAAGCGTTCGCCAAAAGCTCCCAAGGCTGAGGGCAACGCCCAAAATGCCGGAACACAGGAGTTTATTCAAATGGCGAACGATTTCCTTTTCACCTCCGAATCCGTCTCGGAAGGCCACCCCGACAAGGTCGCCGACCAGATTTCCGACGCGATTCTGGACGCGATCTTCAAGCAGGACCCCCGCAGCCGCGTGGCGGCCGAGACCCTCACCAACACCGGGCTGGTGGTGCTGGCGGGCGAGATCACCACCAACGCGCACGTGGACTACATCCAGATCGCGCGCGACACCATCAAGCGCATCGGCTACGACAACACCGACTACGGCATCGATTACAAGGGCTGCGCGGTGCTGGTGGCCTACGACAAGCAGAGCAACGACATCGCCCAGGGCGTGGACCAGGCGAGCGACGACCACCTGAACACCGGCGCCGGCGACCAGGGCCTGATGTTCGGCTACGCCTGCGACGAGACGCCCGAGCTGATGCCCGCGCCCATCTACTACGCCCACCGCCTGGTCGAGCGCCAGGCCCAGCTGCGCAAGGACGGGCGCCTGCCCTTCCTGCGGCCCGACGCCAAGAGCCAGGTCACGATGCGCTACGTGGACGGCAAGCCCCACAGCATCGACACCGTGGTGCTCTCCACCCAGCACCACCCCGACCAGAGCGAGACCTCCACCAAGATGAAGGCCAGCTTCACCGAGGCCATCATCGAGGAGATCATCAAGCCCGTGCTGCCCAGCGAGTGGCTCCAGGACACCAAGTACCTGATCAACCCCACCGGCCGATTCGTCATCGGCGGCCCGCAAGGCGATTGCGGCCTGACCGGCCGCAAGATCATCGTGGACACCTACGGCGGTGCCTGCCCCCACGGCGGCGGCGCGTTCAGCGGCAAGGACCCGACGAAGGTGGACCGCTCGGCCGCCTACGCCGCGCGCTACGTGGCCAAGAACATCGTCGCCGCGGGCCTGGCGCGCCAGTGCCAGATCCAGGTGGCCTATGCCATCGGCGTGGCCCGCCCCATGAACGTGACGGTGTACACCGAAGGCACGGGCGTGATCCCGGACGACCAGATCGCCAAGCTGGTGCAGGAGCACTTCGACCTGCGCCCCAAGGGCATCATCCAGATGCTCGACCTGCTGCGCCCCATCTACGAAAAGACCGCCGCCTACGGCCACTTCGGCCGCGAAGAGCCCGAGTTCACCTGGGAGAAGACGGACAAAGCAGCGGCACTGCGTGCCGCTGCCGGGCTGTAAGCCCGCCACGCGATCCGCGTGGTTTGGCCGCACCTTCGGCGAAGGCTCATATCGCGCAGCGATGTGAAGGCCCGCAGGGCCGGCCATCGCCAAAAGACGGACAAGGCAGCAGCACTGCGGGCTGCTGCCGGGCGTTAAGCCCGCCGCGCGGACAGCGCGGTCCGGTCGTGCGCAGGCCCATGTGCGAAGCGATGTGAGCCTGCGGGTAGCGCAACAGCGGCAACACGGCAACTGCTTCGGATGCGCGCACCGACCTCGCGCGCAGCCCCGTATGGTCCCGGCATCCCGGAGTCTGACCATGCAGATCACACCGCAATTCCACAAACCGCCCCGCGCGACCGCGGCTGCGGAGCCTTACGCGCCGCAAGAAGCCGTGCGCTACGAACCGAGCCTTGACGGGACTTCGATACCGGCTTTCGAAAAATCGGGCCGGGGCAAGCAGCTCATGACGCAGTACCGGGCAGGCATCGGCAAACTGAAAACCTTTCTCGAAGAACATCCCTCCTCCAGATCCCAGCAGTCCATCAAGGCGCTGGACATCTTCAAAAGCCGGGTGGAGGGTGGCATGGCAGGCCACTATTCCACCCAGATATCGCGCCTCTACGGCGAAGGCAAGGCCTCGTTGGACACCCTGTGCACGGCCGTGGCGGACCACACGATCCCGCTTTCCAGACGCATGGAAATCATCGAGAACCTGGCGTCAGGACTGCTGGTCTGCTCCGACGGCACCACGACCAACCTGATCATGGCCGCCCAGGACCTGAACTTGACCCAAGGCCTGCACACCCACGCCAAAAGGGTGTGGGAGGACATGCTGGACCAGGCGCTGCGCGACTTCAGCCAGTCCAAGCACAAAGGACTCGAACACTACGAGGTCAGCGAAATCCATTTCGTCAACGGTTACCGCAATTTCCTGGCGGATCAGTTCGGTGTCACGGAGCGCAGCGACAGCTTCGTCGATGTGCGCACCGTCAGCGCCCACGTGCAGGAGGCCGCGGCGTTTGTGCAAGCCCGCGTGAACCCGGTCGAGCTGGTTCGGCAACTCGCCGAGGAATGCCTGAGCGAGGTGAAGGAGCGTTTCAGGCCCCACCTGGGCCGCCCGCTGACGGAGGAAACGGCGGGCCAGTTGCACAAGGCGTACAGCGAATCCATGGAGGCCGGATTGCAAGGGCGGTTCGGCAAGATTCCCGCCTGGGTCGTCATCTCGGAACACGAGCCCACCGGCGATGAAGACGCGCCCTATTCCGTTCTCGAGCATCCCGCACTGCTGATGCGCGTCATCGCAAAGAACCTGAAGGAACAGGGGCTGCTCGACAAAGAGAAGTTCGAGGTCGTCGATACCGTATTGACGGACGAGGGCAACCGCCGGATCAAGCGCATTGCCGACGGAGATTTCTACGTGAAGGAGATGGACAAGGCCGGCGGGGTCGGCTACCGCGGCATGCGGCTGTCCGACCTTTCTCCTGCCGTGGAGTGGCCGTCCGCGCTGCTCATGAGCGCCCTCACTGCGACCCAGGACCCCGAGGAGCTGCGCAGCCTCGATCCCGCCAAAGTCTGGAACATGGTCCGCAACGGCACCTCGGCGACGAGCACCCAATGGCAGGCCGCCCTGATGCATCCGGCATTGAAGCGCTACCGGGAGGCCTCCGCGGAAGCGGAATTTTTCCTGCTGAACCAGGCAGCGGAGGAGGTGGACAAGCTCCCGGAGCAAGAACGACCCCAAGCGGTGGCGCAAAGCCTCATGGCCGGCGACCTGGCGCTGGCCAGCTTGCTGGTCGTGTTGCCCATGCCATCGTCATGGAAAGACCAGAATTAAAACACCCTGCTCCACCACGCCGTCGCTGCGGGAGCCGATTCGGTCGTGACCCTGCTCGCGTCCGCTGCGGCACTGCAAGCGGTCAATGCCCGGGGGGACACGCCCCTGATGCACGCAGCGCGCTATGGCCAAACCGCCATGGTCCACAAGCTGCTGGGCGCGAGTGCTTCGATCGATACCCGCAACAAGAATGGAGAAACAGCCCTGTACCTTGCAGCCCAGGCGGGCGACGTGGCCTCCGTGGGCATCCTGGTGCAGGCGTCCCTCAAGGACCCCAAGAACCGCGGCATGCTGGACCAGAAATCCAGTACCGGCAGAACGCCGCTCATGGTGGCCGCCGCCGCTGGCAACGAGGTCCTCGTGCAAATGCTGCACCGCGCCGGCGCCCAGGTGGGCGTGACGAGCAGCGACGGCAGGACGGCACTGCACGAGGCGGCTCGCCAGGGCCGCATGGGGGTTGCACGGCTGCTGCTGAAGGCAGGCGCCAAGCCCAATGCCTATACCGGGATGTTGCACGGCGGCGTGACGCCGCTGATGGAGGCCCTCGACAACGGCCACTACGAAATGGCCACCATGCTGGTGAGCCGCAGCCATTTGAACCAGCGCGACTGGCGTGGGGAATGCGCACTCATGCGGGCCGTGGGGCAACAGAATGCCCGTGCGGCAAGGCTGCTGATCGATGCCAAGGCGAACGTTGATCGCGACACTCGGGACGGAACCACGCCGCTGATGCGAGCGGCGGAAAGCGGCAACGTCGCGATCATGTCCCTGCTGCTGAAAGCGGGCGCGCAGGCCGATCGCAGAACCGAGCTTCGGTATTCCGCCATTTTCGCGGCCGCGAAGAATGGTCACGCACCCGCTGTGGAACGGCTTTTGGATGCGAAAGTGAATTCGACATCGACCGATCTGGACGGTCTGACGCCCTTCATGCTCGCGGCCCGCAATGGGCATGCCGAGGTCATGGAGACCTTGCTGAAGAAAGAAGCCGCCGGCGACGTGCACGCCACCAAGTTCTATGGGGAAAACGCCACCATGCTGGCGGCGTCGAACGGCCACGCCGAAGTGATCGCGCTGCTGCTGCGCCACGGTCTTGCGGGCAACCTGGAACGCTGGTCCGGCGAATCCTCCGAGACGGCTCTGACCCAGGCAGCGGCTAACGGACATGCGGACGTGGTGAAACTGCTGTTGGACGCGGGCGCGCACGGCAGCCTGGCGCGAGCCGAACGATTGGCGAAATCGAAGGGCCACCCCAAGGTATTGCATCTGCTGGTCGAAGCCCGGAACGCCAATAAAAAAGCCAGCCAGTCGGCCCCCGGCACGAGCAAAAGCACAAGCGCCTGAGCCGCGAACGGCCGCCACGTGCCGCGGGTCATCCATCGCCACTACGGCCAATTGCGGTCATGGCTTGACCTGCGCAGTGGCTGAACGGGTGCGACGGGCGGAAGAAGCCCTTGCCCTCCCCGCGCCGGCTGCCGCTTTGCCCGCGCACCTTTCCTACAGCCGCAGCCCCGCTCTGCTGACGCCCGTGACGCGGCAGCGCTGAAATGATCGCTCCATACCTCATCCCACCGGAGTCCTCACCATGCTGAAATACGCCATCGTCTTCGCCATCATCTCTCTCATCGCTGGCGCGCTGGGGTTCACCGGGGTCGCTGCGGGCGCTGCCGGCATCGCGAAGATCCTGTTCTTCATCTTCCTGGTGATCGCCGTGGTCTTCGTCGTGCTGGCCGTGCTGGGCATCGGCGCGGCACGCAAGGCGCTCAAGTGAAGGGGCCGCGCGCATGAACATCTTCGAAGCCCTGCGCGAAAGCCACGAGCGGCAGCGCGACATGGTCCGCCAGGTGGAGGCCACCAGCGGCGACACCCCGGAGCGGCACGAGCGGTTCATCGAGCTCAAGCGAGAACTGGCGGCGCATGAGTTGGCCGAAGACCGCCACTTCTACCGGCCGCTCATGGAGCACGATGCCGGCATCGACCTGTCGCGCCACGCCATCGCGGAGCACCATGCCCTGGACGAACTGGTCGAAGACCTGGAGGCCGCAGACCCCGGCAGCTCCGCCTGGCTGGCGGTGGCCAAAAAACTGGGCGAGAAGGTGCGGCACCATCTGGAGGAAGAGGAACATCGGTTCTTCCAGATGGCCGGCAAGCTGCTCACCGAAAAGCAGAAGACCGAACTGGCGAAGCAGTACCTGCAAACCTACGACGAAGCCAAGGCGGTCGCCGCCTGAGATGCGTCTTGCTCCGTTCGTCCCAGGCCCCGCAAGGGGCTTTTTTCTGTTCAGAGCGCGCGGGACGACAGTGCCAGGGCCTTGCGGAACGCGGGGCGCAGGCGGTACATCTGCGCGGGCCGGTGGGCACCGCCCTGCACCAGGCCGGGCACGGGTTCGAGCATGTCCAGCTCGTCCATCTTGCGGCGAAAGCTCACCTTGTTGAGCGGCTCGCCCAGCACCGCCTCGTACACCGCCTGCAGTTGCGGCAGGGTGAACGCGTCGCCGCACAAATGCACGGGCATCGAGGAATACAGGCTCTTGCTGCGTACGCGCGCCAGCGCCGCATCCACCATGGCGCGGTGGTCGAACGGCAGGGGCGGCAAGTCGTCGACCGGCACCAGCTTCACTCCCTGCCGGGGCGGGATGCCCTGGAGCGCCTCGCCAGGCACCAGCGCGCAATAGGCCACCGCCAGCGACCAGCCCCGCGGATCGCGCGCCAACCCCGAGAACGTGGCGAGCTGCTCCAGGTAAGGGCTTTGCAGGCCGGCCTTCTCGCGCAGCACACGCGCGGCACTGGCCTGGGCATCGGCATCGTCCTGCGCGTGGATGTAGCCCCCCGGCAAAGCCCACGCGCCGGCATAGGGGGCCTTGTCGCGGCGCACGAGCAGCGCGTGGAGGGCGCCGCCCTGCAGCGTGAGCAGCACGGTATCCACGGTGCAGATGACGGTGGGCGAAGCGGCGGAGGACATCGAGGGGATGGTTATGTGCAGGATTGGACGAACGAGCCTACCACTCCTGGAGTGCCAATGCCACCCATCCAGTCCCTTCGACCGGTTTTTCATTTCCTGACAATGCCTTTTGGCCCACTTAGTTGCAAAGTCAAACTAACAGGAATAGACTGCACCCATTGCCCCGAGGACCTTGCACCATGACCCGATCCATGAACCGCCCCTTGACGACCCAGCTGCTGGTGATCGACCCCCAGAACGATTTCTGCGACCTGCCCACCGATTGGCAGCCGGCGCACCCCCTCACCGGCCAGTCCATCACCCCCGCCTTGCCCGTGCCCGGCGCCCATGCCGACATGCAGCGCCTGGCCGCCTTCATCCGGCGCCAGGGCCCGGCGCTGGAGGCGATCACCGTCACGCTCGACTCGCACCAGCGCTACGACGTTGCGCACCCCCCGTTCTGGCGCCAGGGCGATGGCGGCGAGGTCGCCCCGTTCACGACCATCACCGCGGCGCAGGTGCGCGCCGGCGCGTTCGCCCCGCGCGATGCCGCGGCCCTGCCCCGCGTGCTGGCCTACCTGGACGCGCTGGAGGCACAAGGGCGCTACACGCTGATGGTGTGGCCCGTGCACTGCGAGATCGGCAGCTGGGGCCACGGCGTGCATGCCGACGTGCTGGCCGCCTGCGGCGCGTGGCAGGCACAGCGCCAACGCGCGGTGCACCCCGTGTTCAAGGGCACCAACCCCTGGACCGAGCACTACAGCGCCATCGAGGCCGAGGTGCCCGATGCCGACGACCCCGCCACCTTGCTCAACACCCGGCTGCTCCACGCCCTGGGGACAGCGGACCGCCTCGTCATTGCGGGCGAGGCCGGCAGCCACTGCGTGCGCGCCACCACCGAGCACATCGTGCAGCACCTGCCCCGGCTGCAGCCGGGCTGGCGGGCGGACCGCCTCGTGCTGCTGACCGACTGCATGGCGCCCGTGGCCGGCTTCGGTGCGCAGCAGCAGGACTTTCTGGACGCCCTGCAGGCCCAGGGAGCGCAACTGGCGCGCAGCGATGAAATCCGCCTCTAGCGCAGGTTCGCTCCCGGCATCCCTTCCTAAAAACATAGCAAACGCCATGCAACCCGTCATCACCAGCCTGCTCGATACCGACCTCTACAAATTCACGATGTGGCAGGCGCTGCTGCACGGCCACCCGCAGACGCAGGCCGAGTACCGCTTCGTCTGCCGCAACCGGCCGGCCTATCCGCTGGCCGAGCTACTCGGCGAAGTGAGCGCGGCGCTGGACGCGCTGTGCACGCTGCGGTTTTCCCCCCGTGAGCTGGACTACCTGGCCGGCCTACGCTTCATCAAAAGCGACTTCGTGGACTTTCTGCGCCTGTTCCAGTTCCAGCGCGCGTTCATCGAGGCACGGGCCGAGGGCGGCGACCTGCACATCGTGGCGCGCGGCCCGCAGGTGCATGTGATGGGGTTCGAGATCTTCGTGCTGGCGATCGTGAACGAGCTGTATTTCCGCCGCTTCGACCCGGCCGCGGCGCTGGCCGAAGGACGCCGCCGACTGGCGGACAAGATCGCGCACGTGCAGGCGCTATCGGGCGAGCCCGAGCGCACGCACCCGTTCGAGATGTTCGACTTCGGGCTGCGCCGGCGCTACAGCGGCGCGTGGCAGCGCGAGGTGGTGCAAGCCTTCGCACAGCAGGCGCCGCAGTGGTTCAAGGGCACCTCCAACGTGATGCTGGCGCGCGACCTGAACCTGGTGCCCATCGGCACCATGGCGCACGAGTATTTGCAGACCTACCAGGCCCTGGGCGTACGGCTGCGCGACTTTCAAAAAGCGGCGCTGGAGGACTGGGTGCAAGAGTACCGGGGCGACCTCGGGATCGCGCTGACCGACACGGTGGGCATGGACGCCTTCCTGGCCGACTTCGACCTGTACTTCGCCAAGCTGTTCGACGGCCTGCGCCACGATTCGGGCGACCCGGTGGCCTGGGGCGAGAAGGCGCTGGCCCACTACGCCCGCCTGCGCATCGACGCGCACACCAAGCGGCTCGTGTTCTCGGACGGACTGAACGTGGACAAGGCGCTGTCGCTGCACCGCCATTTCAGCGACCGGGTACAACTGGGCTTCGGCATCGGCACGCAGCTCACCAACGACATGGGCGTGGCGCCGCTCAACATCGTGATGAAGATCACCCATGCCAACGGCCAGCCGGTGGCCAAGCTCTCGGACAGCCCGGGCAAGACGCTGTGCGACGACGAAACCTACCTGGCCTACCTTCGGCAGGTGTTCAACGTGCCACCGCCATGAGGCGCCGCGGCACGCCGCCGCCCCGCCACCGAACCATCGCCGCTTGAAGAAGAAAGACAGAAAGGAAAGACCCCATGCTCCGCATCACCCTGGCCCAGCTCAACCTCACCGTGGGCGACATCGAAGGCAACGTCGAGCGCATGATCGCCGCCGCGCAGGAGGCCGCGGCCGCGCAGTCCGACCTCGTGGTGTTCTCCGAGTTGTCGCTGTGCGGCTACTACCCGGGCGACCTGCTGGAGGAGCCCGCCTTTCTCGAACGCCTGGACGCGGGCCTGGCGCGGCTGTGCGAGGCATCGGCCGGCCTGCCTGCGCTGCACTGGGTGGTCGGCATGCCGGTGCGCACGCCGGGGCCGGGCAAGCGGCTGCTGAATGCGCTGCGGGTGCTGCGGGCGGGCGAGGTGCGGCTGTCGTATGCCAAGCAGCTGCTGCCCACCTACAACGTCTTCGACGAGCGCCGCCATTTCGAGCCCGGCCCGGACGTGGCCAAGGTGCTGCGCATCGGCACCTCGCAGGTGGGGTTCATCGTGTGCGAGGACGGCTGGAACGACAGCGGCGCCGACTACCAGAACAACCCCTTCCAGCGCATGGCCGATGCCGCGCCCGACCTGGTGGTGAGCATCAACGCCAGCCCCAGCCACATCGGCAAGCGCGAACTGCGCCACCAGGTGTTCGGCGATGCGGCGCGGCGGCACGGCCTGCCGATCGTCTACGTGAACCAGGTCGGCGGACACGACCAGCTGGTCTATGACGGCGCCTCCTTCGCGGTCGAGCCCGAGGACGGCGTGGTCTTCGAATCGCGCCGCTTCGAGGAGGACGTGTCCACCGTGCAGCTGCTGGACAACGGCCACTTCGCCCGGCTGGACGGCACCGACCTGCCGCCCGTGCCGCGCGAGGGCCTGCCCACCATGGCGTTCTATCGCCAGCAGATCGTGCTGGGCCTGCGGGACTATGCGCGCCGCTGCGGGTTCACCCAGGCGGTGGTGGGCAGCTCGGGCGGCATCGACAGCGCGCTCACGCTGGCGCTGGCGGCCGAAGCGCTGGGGCCGCAGAACGTGGTGGGCATCACCATGCCCTCGCGGTTTTCGTCCAGCGGCTCGGTGGACGATTCGGTGCAGCTGTGCCGCAACCTGGGCGTGGTGCTGCACACCCACCCCATCGCGGACCTGGTGGCAGGCTTTTCCGCACAGTTCGAGACGAGCTTCGGGCAGCCACTGCGCGGCCTGCCGCTGGAGAACGTGCAGGCCCGCATCCGCGGCACGACGCTGATGGAGTTTTCCAACGCCTTCGGCCACCTGCTGCTCACCACCGGCAACAAGTCGGAAATCTCGGTGGGCTACTGCACGCTGTACGGCGACACCAACGGCGGCCTGGGCCTGCTGGGCGACCTGTACAAGACCGAGGTGTTCGAGCTGTCGCGCCACGTGAACGAGAACGCGGGGCGCGAGATCATTCCCCAGGCCATCATCGACAAGCCGCCCTCGGCCGAGCTCGCTCCCGGCCAGAAGGACGACGACAGCCTGCCGCCCTACCCCGTGCTGGACGAGATCCTCAAGCTGCTCATCGAAGGCGAGGGCCTGTCGCGCGCCGAATACGCCAACGCCCAGGCCTTCGCGCGCCAGTTGCAGGCCAGCGCGGACGGCCGGGCCCTGGCGCACCGCGTGCGCATGCTGGTGGCGCGCAGCGAATACAAGCGGCGCCAGGCCCCGCCCATCGTGCGTGTGCGGGCCAAGGCCTTCGGCACCGGGCGGCAGATGCCGATTGCGGCGCGGTATGTGTGAGGCGGTGGCCTGCGCCACAGAGAGGTTTGCATCAAAAATGCCCCCAGCGCAATCATCACTAGGGCATATAGCTATTATTTTTTATAGCAAACCCATGAATCTGGCCGCGCGGTGACCCATGCGGAGCGGTCGGTGCATTCGCAGCGCCCGCCGCCCGCCCCGGCCCGCCCGGCTACATTCCCAGCAGCCCCGACGGCGCCGCTCACGGCGCGGGGCGCCCAACCGGAACACACATGTACGACACCGCCATCTACATCGGCCGCTTCGAGCCCGTCCACAACGGCCATCTGGCCCTTTTGCAGCGCGCGCTGGACAGCGCCAACAACGTGATCGTGGTCATGGGCTCGGCCTGGCAGGCCCGATCGCCTAAGAACCCGTTCACCTGGGCCGAGCGCGAAGCCATGCTGCGCAATGCCCTGCCCGAGGCCGACCGGGCCCGGCTGACCGTGCTGCCCGTGCGCGATCACTACAACGAGGCCCTGTGGGTGGCGGCGGTGCTGCGCGCCGTGTCCACGCACGTGCTGCCCGATGCGCGCATCGGCCTGGTCGGCCATTTCAAGGACGCGACCAGCAGCTACCTGGACGCCTTCCCCGGCTGGTCGCTGATCCCCATGGACCGGCAGGGCACCATCGATGCCACCGCCATCCGCGACGCGTATTTCGGCGCGGCGCCGCAGGGCGTGCTGACGGCGCTCGGCCCCCTGGCCGACCAGATGCCGGCCAGCACGCTCGAATTTTTGGACGTGTTCGCCCGGCAGCCGCACTACGCGGCGCTGCAGGAAGAATGGCGCGTGCTGCGCAGCTACCGCGAATCGTGGGCGCAGGCGCCGTACCCGCCGGTGTTCGTGACGGTGGACGCGGTGCTTCGCTGCCAGGACCACGTGCTCGTCATCCGCCGCGCGCACGCCCCGGGCAAGGGCCAGCTGGCCATGCCGGGCGGCTTCATCGAGCAGCGCGAGACGCTGTGGCAGTCGTGCCTGCGCGAGCTGGCCGAAGAGACGCACTGCGACGTGCCCGACGCCACCTTGCGCCGCGCGCTGCGCGCCACGGCCGTCTTCGACCACCCCGACCGCAGCCAGCGCGGGCGCACCATCACGCACGCCCACTACTTCGACCTGGGCGATGTGCCGTTCCCTGCGGTGCAGGCCGATGACGACGCCATGCAGGTGCAGTGGATACCGGTCGCGGACCTGGCGGCCATGGAAGAGGCCTTCTTCGAGGACCATTTCCACATGCTGGACCACTTCTTGAACCTGACCGGCGCGCACGGCGCCGGCTAGGGGCTGGCCGCCCGCCCCCAGCGGGCGCGGACGACCACCTCGAAGCCGGCAGCCGTCCGGCAGCCGTTACTGGCTCAACTGGGCCGCAGTAGCGGCGTCGAGCCGGCCGGTGATGGGCAGGCCGCGCTCCTTCTGGAAGGCACGCAGGGCGGCCGCCGTCTTGGCGCCCATCGCGCCATCGGGCGTGCCGGTGTCATGCCCCAGGGCGTTCAGCTTGGCCTGCGCATCGCGCAGCGACAGGCCACCGGTGGCCGACGACACGGGCTGCGCGCGCGGCGCCGAGGTCTGCGACGGCGCGGCGCCGCCATCCACCCCCAGGCGACCGCCGCCGCCCAGGCCCTGGCCCTTGACCGACTGGGCCTTGTAGCTGCGCAGCGAACGCACCATCTGGTTGAAGGCTTCCATGAAGGCCGCGGCGATCACCTTG
>NZ_BAAJYR010000105.1:0-11856 GCF_057546605.1 Acidovorax sp. KPB24-03
CCCACCGCACCAATTGCACCGCGGTGTCGGAGGTGCCCTCTGGCGGCCACCGTCGCGCCGGTGCCAGCCCATGCTCCGGCAACGGGCAGCAGCCCCAGGGCCGCTGCGGCGATGGCGGCCCTGCGCGAGAGGGCGGCGGCGTGGGTCGGGGCGGCGGGCGGTGTGGTCATGCGGTGATATCGGATGGCCAGGCAGAAACGGCCTGGCAAGTAGCGAAGAAGTACCCCAAAAGTCCCAAGGGGTGGAAAGTGCCGTGCATGCTGGCGCGTGCAAGCAGAGGGGGCCGGTTTGGGCGAATAATGGCTGCTTCTGCCGAGCCTTTGCCTGATTTTTTCACACCATGTTCGAGCGCTTTCGCAAAGCCTTCGCCTTGGGCCCACGCCCCGACGATCCTCCGCGCCCCGTATCGCTGGAGGACACCGAGCAATGGGCGGCCGCGCAGGGCCTGGCTTTCTCGCGTACCGCGGAGCCTGGCGGGTTCCTGATGCTGGGCCAGTACGAAGGGCGCACCTGGCGCCTGGAGTGCGGGGCGCCACAGCGCCATTACCTGAGGGGCACGGAACTGCGCGCACGCATCGATGTGGGCGTGGAGCCCGACGTGGCGCTGATGCTGGTATCCCGCCCCCTCAAGGAGGCGCTGGAACGCGAAGCCTACGGTGCCTTCACCGACACGCTGCAGACCTCGTTGCCAGGGGACCTGCCCGAGGAAGTGCGCTGGCTCGCCATGTTCGAGGAGATGGCGTGGCCCGGCGTGCCGCTGCCTTTCTGGCAGCATTTCGCGGTGGTGGGCGAGGGCGGCCTGCACGCCAAGCGGTGGGTGCAGCCGTCCATGGTGTCCCATCTGCTGGAGATGCTGCTGCCGGCCCAGGGCGAGCCCGATGAAGCGGGCACGCGCGCGCCGAAAGCGCCGCCGCTGATGCTGATGGTGGCGCGCGGCAAGGTGTCGCTGCGCATCGAATACCCGGGCGACCACCTGCAGACACTGGCCGATGCGGTGATGCTGCTGCACGAGGCTGCCCGCAGCGCCCTGCAGCACCTGCCGCAGGGCACAGCGAAGAACTAGGACCGGCTGGCACGAATTGCGCCGAGGCGGATTCGCTGCGACCGTGAATGCAGGGAGATCGCAGCGGCTCGCTGCGGGCCGATCGAACGCGGTCTTCCAACGCGGCGAGCCAAGGCTGGCCTGACGAATCGGCAAGTGCTCAGCGCAACGGGACCTGCCCGTCGGCGCTGGGATTTCAGCCCCATTTCCCCATCGGGCCACCCCTGCGTGATCGCATGCGCAGGATGCGCCTCGCGATGCGGTAGTGGCCGCCATCGCGCCGGACGAGGGCAAAACAACACTATCCAAAAATGCCAGGCCCCGTGCAGATTGACAAAGAAACTGCTCGGGACTCGCATCGATATGGCATCTCCTGTAAAGGGTGCAGTCCTAGACTCGTTTCACCTCAACACAGCAGATCTGCCCATGATCTTCAAACCTCGATTCATCAGCTTCGACTGCTACGGCACGCTCATCAACTTCGAGATGGGGCCGACGGCAAAGATCCTGTTCAAAGACCGGGTGGCGGCCGATCGGATGCCTGCGTTCCTGGACAGTTTTCGGGCCTATCGCCTCGACGAGGTGCTGGGCGACTGGAAGCCTTTCTACGACGTGGTGGCGAACGCCATCCAACGTGCCTGCAAGGCGCACGGCATCGAATGCCTGGCATCGGATGCTGCCGCTTTGTACGACGCCGTGCCGACCTGGCAGCCACACCCGAACGTGGTGGAAGTGCTGGAGGCGATTGCGCCAGAAGTACCGCTGGTCGTCCTGTCGAACTCGATGGTCGACCTGATTCCCCACAGCGTCGCGCACCTCAAGGCCACCTTCCACGCGGTCTATACCGCCGAGGAAGCGCGCGCGTACAAGCCGCGCATGCAAGCCTTCGAATACATGTTCGACCGGCTGGGATGCGGGCCCGATCAGATGATGCATGTCTCGTCGAGTTTTCGTTATGACCTGATGACGGCGTCTGACCTGGGGTTCATGGCCAAGGCCTTCATCGACCGGGGCCATGAGCCTGCGTCGAGCGACTATGGCGTGTGCCGCCTGACAGACGTTCGCCAGCTTCCTGCATTGCTCGGACTCTGATGCTCCGCCTCGACCCCCACCTGGGAACCCAGGGCGCGATGCGTGACCAAGCCGCGGCACTGAGCACGGCAGCGCCCCAACTGGCGCCAGCCGAGGTGCAGCGGCTGGTGAAGCGCCTCTACGGCCTCGACGTCGGCGTGAGGGCACTCGCTGGCGAGCGCGACCAAAACTGCGCGTTGGAATCGGCCGACGGCGCGCGCTACGTGTTCAAGATCAGCAACCCCTCGGAGCGGGTGGAACTGGTCGATTTCCAGATCGCCGCCATCGAGCACATCGCCCGCACATCGCCCGGCCAGCCGGTTCCGCGCGTGGTGCGGATGCTGGACGGACGCGCGCGCGATACCGTGGACCTCGCCGGGGGCATCCGGACCACCGTGCGCATGCTCACCTACCTGGATGGCATCCAGATCCGGGAGACACCGCGCACCGCTGCCCAGCGGGTGGCGATGGGGCAAGGCCTGGCCGCGCTGAACCTTGCCCTGCAAGGCTTCACGCACCCGGCGGCGGCCCATGATCTGCTGTGGAACGTGTCGGCAGCGCATCGTCTGACCGTCCAGCTCGACAGCCTGGTGGAAGGCCCGAGGCGCGTGCTGGCCCAGTCGTTCATGGCCCGCTTCATCGACCACGTGCTGCCTCGCCTTGCTTCGTTGAGGGCGCAGGTGATCCATAACGACTATCACCTCTACAACGTGCTGGTCGCGCCGCACGACCCGTCGCGCATCACCGGCATCATCGACTTCGGCGACATGCTGCACGCGCCACTGGTCGGCGAGGTGGCCACGGCGGCGGCCTTCCACATGGCCGGCTGCGCCGATCCGTTCGAAGGGCCGGCGCAGTTCGTCAGGGCCTACCAATCCGTTGTGCCGCTGACCGAGCCGGAGCAGGAGATCGTCGCCGATCTCATGGCAACGCGCCACCTGATCACGGCCTTGATCTCGGAGTGGCGGGCCTTGCGCTATCCCGAAAACCGCGACTACATCATGCGGCACAACCCGGCGGCCTGGCAGGCGCTGTCGCAGATGGCAGACCTTTCCCGCCACGAGGCGCGCGACCGCCTGTTGACCCCCACACCCACTGAAACCCCGCCATGAAAACCACTGCTGATTTCAATATGGTCAATGCCTACATCCCCGGCCGAGCCCAGGTCGGCCCCGCCACCGAGGCCATGATCGATCGGCGCAATGCGCTGCTCGGCCCGGCCTACCGGCTGATGTATGAGCATCCGCTGCACATCGTGCGCGGTGACGGCGTTTGGCTGATGGACCCCCAGGGCCGCCGCTACCTCGACGCCTACAACAACGTTACCTCGCTCGGTCATTGCCACCCTGCAGTGACCGAGGCGATCTGCCGCCAGGTGACGACCCTCGCGACCAACACGCGCTACCTCCACGACACCATCCTCGAACTGGCCGAGCGCCTGCTGGCCAGCGTGCCGGGCACGGATCTGGCCCACCTGATGCTGACTTGCACCGGCAGCGAGGCCAACGACCTGGCTTATCGCATCGCCAAGGTGCGCACCGGCGGCACGGGGGTGATCGTCACCGACACGGCATACCACGGCATCACGGACGCCGTGTCGCAGTTCTCGCCCTCGCTGGGCCCGACCGTCGATCTGGGGGCGCACGTTCGCCTGGTGCCGGCGCCGCGCCGTTACCACGCGGAGGGTGCCGACCTCGGCGAGCGCTTCACGCGCGACGTCGAGGCGGCCATCGCCGACCTGCAGCGCCATGGCATCCGGCCGGCCGCCTTGATCGCCGATTCGCTTTTCACCAGCGACGGCATACTCCCCGAGCCCGCGGGCTTCCTGAAGGGGGCGGTCGAGGCGATCCAGCGCGCGGGCGGGCTGTTCATCGCCGACGAGGTGCAGCCTGGCTTCGGCCGCACGGGAGAGCATCTGTGGGGCTTCCAGCGCCACGGCCTCGTTCCCGACATCGTCACCATGGGCAAGCCCATGGGCAACGGCCAGCCGATCGCCGGCATCCTTGCGACAGCCGACGCCCTGGCGGAATTCGGCAAGAACTCCCGCTACTTCAACACCTTCGCCGGCAACACGGTCTCATGCGCAGCGGCCCTGGCGGTGTTGGAGACCATCGAGCGGGACCGACTGGTGCCGCACGCGGCCAGGATCGGCCGATTGCTGCTCGACGGCATCGCGGGGCTTGCCGCGAAGCACGAGGCCATCGGCGACGTTCGGGGGGCGGGGCTCTTCGTGGGCGTCGAACTGGTATCAAACCGGGCGACGCGGGCGCCGGCGCGCGAACTCACCAGCCGGGTCGTCAACCGGATGCGCGACAAAGGCGTGTTGCTCAGCGCGTGTGCCCAGGGACACAACGTGCTCAAGATCCGCCCGCCGCTGGTGTTGTCGGCGGAGCAGGCCGGCATGGTTGTCCAAGCGCTCGACGAATCGCTGGCCGAGACATGCACCACAAGGCAAGGCGGCTTGGCCATACGATAGCGCCATGAAATCGGCCATCCTGTTCGATCGGTTTGACCTCAAGATCCTCGCGCATCTTCAGCGCGAAGGGCGCTGCTCGAACGTCGATCTGGCCAAGTCGGTGGGGCTGAGCCCCAGCCCGTGTCTCCTGCGCACGAAGCGGCTGCAGGAGATCGGACTGATCCGTGGCTACAGCGCCGACATCGCGCTTGAAAAACTGGGGGATCACGTCATCGTGTTCTCCGAGGTCACCATCGGCAGCCACCGGCCGCATGATTTTCGAAAGTTCGAGGAAGGCGCCGGGAAGTACCAAGAGATCGTCGAGTGCTACAACGTCAGCGGCGGATACGACTACCTGCTCAAGATCGTGGTGTCGGGCATCGGCGCTTTTCAGGCGCTGATGGAAAAGATGCTGGAAGACGATATCGGCATCGAGCGTTTCGCTTGCCGGATTGTCCTGCGCCAACCGCATGGACGGCGCGAGTACCCCTTGGGGGCCATTGCGGCTCGGCAACGTTGGGAGTGACGGTGGGCTCCGGGTCGGGGGCGCCCCGTGCCGATTCTCGATGCCATGGAAAAACGCCCCGTGATCCGGGGCGATCGCAACCTCTTGGAGTGGAATCTGAAGGGCAGGGGTCCGGGATGCGTGGGCCCCTGCACCTTGGGGCTGCAGGCTGTCAGCAGCCGCGGGTGATGGGCGGCTCCACGCTGCTGCCGTAGGTTCCGTACTTGCCCAGTTCCCACTTGGCGATGGCGTTGCGGTGCACCTCGTCCGGGCCATCGGCAAAGCGCAGGGTGCGCGCGTTGGCATAGGCATAGGCCAGCGGAAAGTCGTCGCACATGCCGCCGCCGCCATGCACCTGCATGGCCCAGTCGATCACCTGGCAGGCCATGCTGGGCGCGACCACCTTGATCATGGCGATCTCGGTGCGTGCGACCTTGTTGCCGGCCACGTCCATCAGCCACGCCGCTTTCAAGGTGAGCAGGCGGGCCATGTCGATCTTGCAGCGGGCCTCGGCGATGCGCTCCTGCGTCACCGTCTGCTGCGAGACCGGCTTGCCGAAGGCGACGCGGCTGCTGGCGCGGCGGCACATCAGCTCGAGCGCGCGTTCGGCCAGGCCGATGAGCCGCATGCAGTGGTGGATGCGGCCCGGGCCCAGTCGGCCCTGGGCGATCTCGAAGCCGCGGCCCTCGCCCAGGAGGATGTTGGAGGCGGGCACGCGCACGTTCTCGAACACCATCTCCACGTGCCCGTGGGGCGCGTCATCGTAGCCGAACACGTTCAGCGGTCGCAGGATGCGGATGCCGGGCGTGTCGGCGGGCACCAGCACCATGCTCTGCTGGGAGTGGCGGGCCGCTTCCGGATCGCTCTTGCCCATGGTGATGAACACCGCGCAGCGCGGGTCCGCCGCGCCTGAGATCCACCACTTGCGGCCGTTGATGACGTACTCGTCGCCCTGGCGTTCGATGCGCGTCTCGATGTTGGTCGCGTCACTGGAGGCCACGTCGGGCTCGGTCATGGCGAAGGCCGAACGGATCTGCCCCTCCAGCAGCGGCTTGAGCCAGCGCGCCTTGTTCTCCTCGCTGCCATAGCGGGCGATGGTCTCCATGTTGCCGGTGTCCGGCGCGGAGCAGTTGAACACCTCGCTGGCCCACGGCACGCGGCCCATGATCTCGGCCAGCGGCGCGTATTCCTGGTTGGTCAGCCCGGCGCCGTCATAGCCCGAGGCGGCGGCGCTGTCCACCGGCAGGAACAAATTCCACAGCCCGGCGGCGCGGGCCTTGGGCTTGAGCTGCTCGATGGTGTTCAGGGCCGTCCAGCGCTTGCCGGCGGCGGTGTTGGCCGCCAACTCGGCGGCATAGGCGGGCTCCGAAGGGTAGATGTGGTCGTCCATGAACTGCCGCAGGCGTGCCTGCAGGTCCTGGGTCTTCGGTGAGTAATCAAAATCCATCGCGGTCCTCCGGTTGAAAGGCTTGGGGGCAGGCCGGCGGTGCTGCATCGCCGGCCGTGGTTTCACATGCGCTGGGCAAACCCCCAGGCCATCTGGGCCAGGGGCCGGGCGCCTTCGCCCGAGGTGCGTGCCTGGGCGCTGGAGGCGGTGCCGGCTTCCACCCGCTTGGCGATGCCTTGCAGGATCGAGGCCAGGCGGAACAGGTTGTAGGCCAGGTAGAAATTCCAGTCGGCGCGCAGCGCCTCGGGCGTGGTGAAGCCGGTGCGCTCGCAATAGCGGCGGATGTAGTCGGCCTCGTCCGGAATGCCCAGTGCCGCGATGTCCAGCCCCGCGATGCCGCGGAACATGCCCGGCGGGATGTGCCAGGCCATGCAGTGGTAGCTGAAATCAGCCAGTGGATGGCCCAGGGTGGACAGCTCCCAGTCCAGCACCGCGATCACGCGGTTCTCGGTGGGGTGGAACATCAGGTTGTCGAGCCGGAAGTCGCCATGCACGATGGACACGCGGTTCTCGTCGCGCGCGCTCTCCGGAATGTGCGCAGGCAGCCACTCCATGAGCCGGTCCATCTCCTCGATGGGCTGTGTGATGGAGGCCGCGTACTGCTTGCTCCAGCGGCCGATCTGCCGGTCGAAGTAATTGCCGGGCTTGCCATAGCCGGCCAGGCCCCGGTCGGCGAAACGCACCGTGTGCAGTGCCGAGATCACGCGGTTCATCTCGTCGTAGATGGCGCCGCGCTCGGCCGGTTGCAGGCCGGGCAGCGACTGGTCCCACAGCACACGGCCTTCCATGAACTCCATCACGTAGAACGCCCGGCCGATCACCGACTCGTCCTCGCACAGCACATGCATGTGGGGCACGGGCACGTCGGTACCGGCCAGCCCGCTCATCACCGCGAACTCGCGCTCGATCGCATGGGCCGATGGCAGCAGCTTGGCGACCGGCCCGGGCTTGGCGCGCATGACGTAGCTGCGGCCCGGCGTGACGAGCTTGTAGGTGGGGTTGGACTGGCCGCCCTTGAACATCTCCACCGTCAGCGGTCCGGCGAATCCATCCAGGTTCCGGCCCAGCCAGTCGCTCAGGGCCCGGGTGTCGAACGCATGCTGATCGGAGACGGGCCGGGTGCCGATGAAGTGGTCGTAGTTGCTCATGGAGTGCGGTGGAGATGGGAGGCCGGCGGGTCGGTCAGTTGTCGGTTTCTGCGATGCGCATCAGGGCTTCGCGGTCACGCACCACGAGGCCGCCCGGCTCGATGCGGATGGCGTCCTCGCGCTCCATCGATTTGAGTTCCTGGTTCACGCGCTGGCGCGAGGCGCCCAGCAATTGCGCCAGCTCTTCCTGCGCCAGTTGCAGGCCAATGCGCATCTCGCGTCCGTCCGAGAGGCTGGGAATGCCGTAGCTGCGCACCAGGTGCAGCAGCTGCTTGGCCAGCCGCGCGCGCAGGGGCAGGGTGTTGAGGTCTTCCACCAGCCCGTAGAGCTGGCGGATGCGCCGGGCATGCAGGCGCAGCATGGCTTCGTAGAACTCCACATGCGCGCTGAGGATCTTGCGGAAGTCTGCCTTGGCCACGCACAGGATGGTGGTGTCGCCATGCGCATAGGCATCGTGCGTGCGGCGGTCCCCGTCGAAGATCGCCACGTCGCCGAACCAGATGCCGGGCTCCACATAGGTCAGCGTGATCTGCTTGCCCGAGATGGAGGTGGAACTCACCCGCACCGCGCCGCGGGCGCACGCGATCCATTCCTCGGGCGGATCGCCGCGGGCGGCGATCAGGCCGCCGTCCTTGAAGCGTTTGACGTACGCGCATCGGAGAATGTCGTGCCGCAGAGAAGGGGAGAGGGAAGAGAACCAGCGACCGGTATTGATCGCTTCACGTTCTTCGATGGTAAGAATGGGGTCGTCCATTGGTCTGTCTTTTGGGTGACTGGTATCGCTTTCATTGTCGCGCCCGGGACCGGTGCGCCTGCTGCTCGTTGTCCCGGGGCTGTCGCCTGCGTGTCTGGCACGCGCGCACGGCCACGCCGCGACGCGCCGGGAGGCGCGGCACGAAGACGATGGCGGAACTCAGGGGCGGCGATTCGAGGCGAAATGCCCCGATGCCGGCGATTTATATGCCCTGATTGCTATCTTATTAATAGCGCGCTGGGCGCTTCTCCAGAAAGGCGGAGATGCCTTCACCCGCGTTGGGGTGCTGCAGGTTGCGCACGAAGTGCTGGCGCTCCTGGGCCAGCTGCGCGGTCAGCGTGTTCTGCGGCGCCTCGCTGATCAGCTCCTTGATGCTGGCCAGCGCATTGGGGGCGCGTGCGTTCAGGGTGTCCGCCAGTTCCAGCGCGCAGGCCAGGGCCGAGCCGGCCTGCGACAGCCGGTTGACCACGCCCAGGGCGTGCAGGCGTTCGGCATCCACCTTGCCACCACCCATGAGCATTTCGCTGGCCAGTTGGCGTGGCACGGCCTGGGCCAGGCTCCAGCTTGCGCCGCCGTCGGGCGACAGCGCGATGCTGCTGTAGGCCATGGTGAAGGTCGCGTTGCGCGCCGCCACGACGAGGTCGCAGGCCAGCGCCAGCGAGAAGCCCGCGCCGGCTGCAGCGCCCTCGACCGCGGCGATCACCGGCTTGGGGTAGGCGCGGATGGTTTCGATCCAGTGGTGCAGCGCTTCCACGCCCTGCGCCTGCGATTCGGCATCTTCCTGGCGCCGCGCCAGCAGCCGCTGCAGGTTGCCGCCCGCGCAGAACGTGCCGTCGGCGCCGGTGATGACCACGCTGCGCACCTCCGCGCTGCGCTCGGTGCCGTTCAGGGCTTCGATGCCCGCCGCGTAGATGGCCGGATCGAGCGCGTTGCGCATTTCCGGATGGCGGATGGTCAGCACGAGGGTCTGTCCGTGGCTGGTGCTCTGGAGTTGTGCGGGCATGGGCGCTTTAAGTAAAGAAGAGGCGGGCAGGGCCGGCGGTGCGCCGGCCCGCAGGGAAGATCGGTGGGTTCACTCTTCTTCGTGCAGCAGGCTGAGCCCGATCGCGCCGCGTCGGCGCAGCCAGGGGCTAGGCCGGTAGCGCGTGTCGCCATACACGGTCTGCATGTTGAACAGCACTTCGAGGATGTTGGTCGGTCCCCAGCGATTGCCCATGGCGAGGGGGCCCATCGGATACCCCAGGCCCAGCGTGACCGCCGTTTCCAGGTCGGCCGGGCTGCAGATGCCCTGCTGGCAGATGTCGCTGGCGATGTTCACGATGGTGGCCACCACGCGCTGCGTGACGAAGCCGCCGCTATCGCGGATCACGCTCACCGGCTTGCCGTCGCGGGCGAACAGCGCGTGGGCCGCGTTGCGGATGTCTACGCGCGTGGCGGGATTGGTGGCCAGCACGCGGCGCCTGGTGGCGGGGTCTTCCACCAGCATGTCGATGCCCAGGGTACGTGCCGGGTCGAGCCGCTCCACCACGGCCACTGTGGTGATGTCGAATCCCAGGGGCGCCACCAGCGTGATCGCATTGGGAGAGGGCGAGGTGCCGGTTTCGATCTGCGCGCCCAGGTCCTTGAGCAACTGGTACAGCTCGGCCCGCCGCGCGGCGCGGGGAGACACCCAGACCGGCGGTATGTGGTCCACGACCGGCGCGGCTGGCTCCGCGGGCACCTGCGCCACGCCGTCGGCATAGCGGAAGAAGCCTTCGCCGGTCTTCCTGCCAAGCATGCCACCGGCCAGGCGCTGGGCGGTGATCACGCTGGGGCGGTAGCGGGGCTCCTCGAAATACTGGTGGTAGACCGACTCCATGACCGGATGCGAGACATCGAGCGCGGTCAGGTCCATGAGTTCGAAGGGGCCGAGCTTGAAGCCGACCTGGTCACGCAGGATGCGGTCCACCGTGGCGAAGTCGGCAATGCCCTCGCTCACGATCCGCAGCGCCTCGGTGCCGTAGCCGCGTCCCGCATGGTTGACGATGAAGCCCGGCGTGTCCTGCGCATGCACCGGGGTGTGGCCCATGCAGCGGGCGTGCGCGGCAAGCCGCTCGCACACGGCGGGGTCCGTGCGCAGGCCGGCGATGACTTCCACCACCTTCATCAGCGGCACGGGATTGAAGAAATGGAAACCCGCCAGACGCTGGGGGTGTTGCAGCGCCGCACCAATGGCCGTCACCGAAAGCGAGGACGTGTTGCTTGCCAGCACGGCATCTGTGGCGACAATGCGCTCCATCTGTGCAAAAAGCGACTGCTTGGCGTCGAGCCGTTCCACAATGGCTTCGACGATCAGGTCGCATGGCGCCAGACCTTCCAGCGAGGACACCGCCGTCAACCGCGCCTGCCAGTCGCCGGCCTGGGCTTCGGTAATGCGGCCCTTGCCTACGAGGCGCAGCCATTGCTGCTTGATATGGTCAATCGCTTCGCCTGCTGAGTTAGGCTTGGCATCAAATAGAAGAACATTGCTGCCGGCCTGTGCCGCCATCTGGGCAATGCCCTGGCCCATGGCACCGGTGCCTATGATGCCCACGAAGGAAAATGGGTTGCTGGTCATGGGGCGCATTATGGCGGCGGCGTATTGGGGAGGACTTATGTGCCAGAATGGGCCGAACAAAAAAGAAACTGTTGTGAAAATAAGTAACGCGATTCTTGGTGCAAGTTTGTCGATGGTTGCCTGCAGCGCCACGGCACTTTCGCTGGGCGCGAGCCGCGGCGCCGTGGTGCTGGGCGCTCCGGTGGATCTGGTGTTCGAGGTGCAGCCCGACCCGGGCACGGACATCGAATCGTCCTGCGTGGCGGCCCGGCTGGTGTCCGGCGAGACTCCAGTTCCGGATTCCAAAGTCCGGGTGACGCCGATACCCGCCTCGGCCGGCCGATCCGCTGCCGTGCGCGTGCAGGCCAATGTGTCGGCCGACGAACCCATTCTCACCGCCAGGCTCACCGCGGGATGCCGCGGTGGCGTTACACGAAACTACACTTTTTTTCGCGCAGCTGCCCGAATCGGCGGCTGGCACCTCCCGCCCCGTGGATCTGGGCCAATTGGCGCTGCCTCGCACGGCACCGGCCACAGGTCCTGGGCTGGCAGGCGACGGCGCGGCTGCAACGGGTGCGGGACGGACTTCCGCCGCAGCCACCACGGATGCACCCCCTCGCAGACCCGCGGCGGCGCCCCGTGCCCCACGGGCCCCTGCCGCGAATGCCCCCCGCACCCCGTGCTTGGCCACGATGCCCCAGCTGGCCTATGTGCCCCGTGGTGTCCCATGCCTTGCCGGAAGACGCCTGGGCGGGCCGCCACGGGCTTCGTGCACCAGGCCGTGATGGACGACCATGCCGACCTATCGGGCCACCAGGTCTATGCCTGCGCGCCCCCATCGTGGTCGATACGGCACGGG